>DATJEO010000101.1:0-10001 GCA_035496515.1 Occallatibacter sp. | reverse complement strand
GATATTCTTTTTCGACACTGGGACACTCCGACGCAATGTCTCCGGAGTGGCTTTGGGCCTGGCTATTTCGAATGATGTTAGCCAAGATTCGGCAAATGCCAACTAACCCGATTGTGGGATTGAGCATTGCAGCTGTTTTCTGGTTAAGCCGATTGCGACTCATTTCCGGCGGAATTCTCGTCCTAGCGGACATCGGGATTTGCCGCGAGATTCGCGATGAATGCCAGCCTTGTTGAGAGGTCCTCTCACTCTGCCCGCAGGGCGTTTACGGGGTTGACCTGAGATGCGCGGCGCGATGGGAGATAGCAGGCTAGCAGAGCTATGCCGAGGACGGCGGCGGTGGAGAGCGAATAGGTGAGCGGATCCATGGGACTGACCTTGAAGAGAATCGAGCTCATGAAGCGCATGGTGGCAAACGCCGCCCCCACGCCGAAGATAGCGCCAATGCCGGCGAGGAGGAGTCCCTGGCGCACGAACATTCCAGTGAGGTGGTCGCGTTGTGCGCCGAGAGCCATGCGTATTCCGATTTCGCGGGTGCGCTGCGAGACGGCGTAAGAGATGACGCCGTAGATGCCGACGATGCCGAGGAGGAGAGCCATGCCTCCGGCGACGCAGAGCATGATGAGGGTGAAGGATGTGCGGGCCATGGATTTGGTGTAGAGCTCGCCTACGGTTCCGCTTTCAGCCAAAGGCAGTTCGCCGTTGATGGACCAGACGGCCTGCTGTACCTGAGTCAGGAATGCGGCGGAGCCAGCGCGCGGGGAGCGGATGACGAAGGTGATTCCACGAGAAACGTTTTCCTTCTGACCTTCGAAGCGCTCGCGCCAGATTGGCCAGTAGACAACGGTGGGGGCCTTTTTGCTTACGCCATCGTAGTAGACGTCGCGGGAGACGCCGATAATTTCGCGCCAGTCGTCGGTGGTGCCGACGCGGATCTTTTTGCCGATGGCGTTATCCGGAGAGCCCCAGTACTCACGGGCGAGATTTTCAGAGATGAGGGCAACAGGGCGCTTCTGATAGCTCTCGGCCCAGGTGAGGTCGCGGCCGGCAGCGAGCGAGATGCCGACGGTGGAGAAATATCCAGGGGAGATGTTGATGAAGCGGCGAATGGGCGGGAGCTCGCCCTCGCGGTAGGTGCGGTCCTGGGCAAAGATGGGGTCGTTGGAGTCGTGCCCGTCCATGGGGATCTCGGTGGAGAAGGCGACGGAGGAGACGTTGGGAATGGCGGCGAGCTTGTCGGTCATGGCCTGCTCGGTGCGGAGGACGCGCTCTCGATCGTTTTCGGGGATGGTGGTTTCAGGGATGTAGATGCGGAATTTTTCGAGGGTCGTGGGATCGGTGAATCCGGGAGAGACGTTGGCGAGGGCGCGGAAGGTGCGGATCATGAGGCCGGAGCAGATGAGGAGCACCAATGCGAGAGCGACCTGGATGACGACGAGAACTTTGCGTGCGCGCTGGCGTTCGCGGGTCTGAGTGCCGCTGCGTCCACCCTCACGGAGGCCGGTATACATGCTGATGCCGGAGTACTTGAGTACGGGGAGCATGCCGATGACAACGCTGACGAAGAGCGTGGCGATGAGGGTGAAGAGGAGTACGGGGAGGTTGATGCCGATTTCGTGAAGACGCGGGAGGCCTGTGGGCGCCATGGAGACGAGCAGTCGGAGCGCTCCGAAAGCGAGGACGAGACCGATGATGCCGCCGGAGACGCCGAGAACCAGGCTTTCGATAAGGAGGCCCGCGGTGATGCTGGTGCGGCCTGCTCCAAGGGCGGAGCGAACGGCGAGTTCCTGGCGGCGGCCCTCAACTCGGACGAGAAGCAGGTTTGCAACGTTGGCACAGGCGACGAGCAGGACCACGATGATGGATCCCATGAGGACCCAGAGGACGTTGCCGACGTCGCCGATGACGTCGTGCTTAAGGGTGTGGAGATTGGCGCGGACCTTTGCGGATTCGAAGATGCCGGCGGGGAAACCGTCAGGCGCGGGGAAGCTATGGATGGCGATGGGGAGGAGGCGATCGATGTCGGCATTGGCCTGGTTGAGGGTGACGCCAGGCTTCATGCGAGCGATGCCGCGGTAGCTGAAGTTGCCGAGTTTAGTCTTGCTGCGATCAAGTTGCATGGGGAGGAAGATGGCGGCGTCATAGTCGTCGAGGAAAGTGAAGTTGCGCGGAAGGACTCCAATGATTTCGCGGGCGGTGCCGTCGACGGTGAGTGAGCGGCCGATGACGGATTTGTCGCCGCCGAATTTGCGCTGCCAGTAGGCGTGAGAGAGAAGGATGGTTTTGGGCGCGGTGGGCGAGTCGTCCTGACGCGTGAAGATGCGACCGAGTTCGGGTTTTACCCCTAGCATGGGAAAGACCCCATCGGTGACGTCGAGGCCGGAGATGTGTTCGGGTTGTCCGACTCCAGTGATGGAAAGGGAGTCGCCGTTGTACATGCCGACGTCTTGAAGGGTTTTGCTCTGCTCGCGATCGATGAAGTAGAGAAAGGGCGCCATGTTGAGTTCGTCGAACCCAATACCGGTGGCGCTGTGCCAGATGCCAATGAGCTGTTCAGGCTGGGGATAGCTGAGGGGCTTGAGCAGGACTCCATCCACGACTCCGAAGACGACGGCGTTAGCGCCGATGCCGATGGAGAGCGTGATCAGGATGATGGAGGTAAAGAGGGGGGCGCGGAGGAGACGGCGGCTAACCTGCTTGAGCTGGTTCTTGAACATGAGTCCTGATCCTCAATTTGGCGCTGGGCCGAGCAATGACGTGATCGGCCTTGGATAGGATTACGCAGGAGTTGAGGGTAGGGTTCGCGAAAAGTGACGAATGGTGATCGGGGGAACCCCCATTTCGGAGGTGGGGTGTGGGACACGCGGGGACGGTCCTATCCCGCGCTGGCAGAGCCAGGACGGGGCACCAAGGTATAGTTGTGTCGATTGCTGACAATCCCTTTTTCCCCGGAGAGTAACTTCATGCTGCAAATTGGGCCGGCTAAGAAGATCTATGACGTCTGTATTGTGGGGTCGGGTGCGGGCGGCGGAACGGCTGCGAAGGTGTTGACTGAGGGCGGCCTGAGCGTGGTGATGCTGGAGGCGGGGCCGCGGCTGGATCCTGACAAGGACTTCAAAGAACATATGTGGCCGTACCAGTTGCCGCACCGCGGCGTGGGTGTGGGCGGAAGGCAGCGGGGGATCGGCGATGAGTTCATGGCGCCGAACGGATTCTGGGAGATTGAGGGAGAGCCGTACACGATTGCGCCGGGCTCGGGGTTTCGGTGGTTCAGGTCGCGGATCGAGGGCGGAAGGACGAATCACTGGGGTCGGATTGCGCTACGGTTTGGTCCGGCGGACTTCAGGGCGCACTCGACCGACGGCATGGGCGATGACTGGCCAATCAGTTATGAGGAGCTGGCGCCGTACTACGACAAGGTGGAGTCGTATATCGGCGTGTTCGGGTCGAAGGAGAATGTGCCGAACTCGCCGGATGGGATTTTTCAGCCTCCGCCGCGGCCGCGATGCACCGAGACGCTGGTGAAGAAGGCTTGCGATCAAGTGCACATTACGTGCATTCCTTCTCGGATGGCGATTTTGACAAGGGCGCTGAATGGGCGCGATGCGTGCCATTATTGCGCGCAGTGCGGACGCGGGTGCAGGTCGGCATCGAATTTCAGCTCGAGCCAGGTGATGATTCCTCCGGCGGCGGCAACGGGTCGGCTGACGATGATTGCCAATGCGATGGCACGAGAGATCGTGGTCGGCAAAGACGGAAGAGCCGAGGGTGTTTCGTATGTCGATAAGACATCGAAGACCGAACAGCGTGTCAATGCGAAGGCCGTGGTGGTGGCGGCGAGCGCGTGCGAGACGGCGCGCCTGCTGCTGAATTCGAAGTCGGCGAGCTTTCCGAATGGGATTGCAAATGGATCTGGTGTTGTGGGGAGGTACTTGACGGACTCGGTGGGGAGCGACCTGGTGGGGCATTTCTTGCAATTGGAAAAGATGCCGGCGCACAACCACGATGGTGTGGGCGGGATGCATCTCTACATGCCGTGGTGGCGATTTGGAAAGAAGAACGAATTTTTGCGCGGGTATCACATCGAGTTCGGCGGCGGGAGGAACATGCCGGGCGTGGGCGAGTTCGATTATGTGTGCGAAACGCAGGAGGGATACGGCGCGGCGCTGAAGCAGAAGTGCAGGAGCGTGTATGGGGCGTATATCGGGTTCAGCGGACGCGGCGAGATGATTCCGAATGAGAACTGCTTCTGCGAACTGGATCCCGAGGTGAAAGACAAGTGGGGGATTCCGGTGCTGCGTTTTCACTGGAAGTGGGGCGAGAACGAATTGAAGATGGCGGACGATATGCAGCAGACCTTCCGGCAGATTATTGAAGCGGCGGGCGGAACGGTGCTTGTCGGGGCACGGCGGCACTCGAAGCCGAGCGGAGATGTGCAGCAGCAGTCGAACTCGATTTCGACGGGTGGCGCGATCATTCACGAGCTTGGGACGGTGCGGATGGGGAATGATGCGAAGACATCGGCACTGAACAGTCATTGCCAGGCGCATGAGGTGAAGAATCTGTTTGTGGCGGATGCGGCGCCGTTTGTGACGAATCCGGACAAGAATCCGACGCTGACGATAATGGCGCTGGCGTGGAGGACGTCAGAGTATCTGCTCGATCAAGCGAAGAAGATGGGGGTGTAAGCGATGAGTGCGGATGCTGTGACACGACGGGCAGTGCTGAAATCGCTGACCATGGGGGCTGTGGCTGGTTCGGTGATGCGGGTGATTCCGCTGGAGGCGGCGGACCATGCGCATCACATGATCGAGGCCGAGAAGCAGAGCGCGGGTGCGTATGCACCGAAGTTTTTCGATGCGGGCGATTACAAAACGCTGCAGGCGCTGTGCGAGACGATCATTCCGGCGGATGCCGACTCAGGCGGCGCGGTGGAAGCAGGGGCTCCGGAGTTCATCGATCTGCTGACGAGCGAGAACGAGGAGTATCAGAAGACGCTGGGCGGGGGGGTGAAGTGGCTCGACGGAAACTGCCATGTTCGTTACGGGAAGCCTTATCTGGAATGTGGGCAGGCACAGCAGAAGGAGATTCTGGATCTGATTGCGTTCAGGAGGAATGCGGAGGCTGATGAGTCGCTGACGAGCGCGGTGGAGTTTTTTACGTTGCTGCGAAATATGACGGCGGATGGTTTTTTTACGAGCAAGATTGGGATCAAGTATCTGGGGTACAAGGGGAATACGTTTTTGACGCACTTTGATGGGTGTCCGGCGGTGGAGGGCGTTTAGCCGTTGCATGAACTGCTCACGAGCGCACTCGCGCCAACTCAACGACAAAGACCGTCACCGGGACAAGGGCGCTGAGATGATTAGGGGCACACAGTCTACTGAGATCGATGGATTTGTAGTTCGTGAATGGTTGTGAGTGTGACCACAAAGGCTATCTGGTGCTTGCGAGTTTTTGGAGGCGAGTGCGGACATTCCAGAGGGCGCGGCCGTCGTGGTAGGCGGCTTTCCAGATGGAGCCTTTGTCTTCGGTCGCGGGTGTGCCTTCAGCGGTGGTGACGTTGAAATCGCCGTGGTTTTTGGCGTCGAAGGTGTGATTGCGGATGAAGTTCCACTGTTCGAGGAAGCGCTGGAAGTAGCGAGGGTCGTGTGCGCCGTAACGCTCGTGCATCATGAGCAGGGCGTTGAGGCCTTCGAACTGGATCCACCACTCTTTCATAGTGTCTTCGGCCTTGCCGAAGGTGGTGCCTTCGCGGAAAAATCCGCCGTTTCTTGTGTCCCAGCCGTAGGCGAGTGCGTGATCGACGAGGATGCGGGCCATGCGTTCGGTTTGATCTGAGGCGTGGCGGTGGAGGAGTTCGTCGGTCTCGAGCATGAGGTAGGCGGTCTCGACGTCGTGGCCGTAGGAGTCGTGATCGGGGATGGGCTGCCATGCGTTGGTGAAGTAGAGATTCATAACGCCGGGCTCGACGCAGATTTTGTCGCGAACGATGGCGAGGAGTTCTTCGAGACGCGAGCGCAAGGTGGGGTCGGGCCATACCTGGTAGAGCTGAGTGAAAGCCTCGAGCAGATGAATGTGGGTGTTCATCGATTTGTAATTTATGGGCCCGATGGCGTTGGTGGCGACGGAGCCGCTGGAGGTATGAGAATCGATGGGTGTGCCGTCGCGCGCCAGCCACTCGTAGTAGCCGCCGTGATCTTTGTCGTGGGCATGCTGGTCGACCCAGAGGAAGCCTTTCTTGGCGAAGTCGAGGGCTTTGGGATCGGAGGTAGCTTGCCAGGCTGCCGCGAGGCCGTAGATGCAGAAACCGATGCCATAGAGATGTTTGTTGTCGCCGAAGGAGGGAGTGATGTTGCCGCTGTCGTCGAGACCCCAGTAGAAGCCGCCCTTATCCTTGTCCCACATCACGCCCGTGAGGAAGTCGACGCCGTGATGGACGATGGGAACGAACTGCTCTTTCATTGCCGGTTCGCGGAGGACTACCTGCGCAGCGACCCATGTCATGCGTCCCTGGAAAACGGAGAACTTACCGTCGCTGGGAAGTGGTTTCCAGTCGCGCGCGAAGTGGGAGTGGAAGCCGCCGTGTACATTGTCGACGGAGCGAGGGAACCAGAGATCGAGAATCTCGGAGTGGAGAGCGGCGTCGGCTTCGGCGGACAGTTTTTGGTACGCGGCGGGATTGGGCTTTATTTGAGAAGCAGCGGGGACGAGGCACGCGAGCATGCACGAAAGGATTGGAAGGAGGTGCTTCATGGGTGGTGTGAATCCGGGGCAATGCTAGCACAGGCGTGGGGGCAGAGACAGTACACGCGTATTTATGGAGGCAATCGCTCACGGGCGGTTGGTGGGGCAATTTCTATTGTGACGAATGGGCGAGAGATGTCAGCGGCAAGCATCAAAACCAAGTGGTGGAGGTGCCATGCCGAATTCGCAAACACTTGTTTCGCCAGATCAACTGGCGGCGACGAATACAGCCCACTTTCCAAATGAGAGCTCTGAGTACCGTACGGCCCGAAATGCGCTGCTGGCGGAAGAGATTGAGTTGCGCAGACACATCGAACGGGTCGCCGCGCAACGCCGGGCCCTGCCGGCGGGTGGAGAGATCGCGAAAGATTACGAGCTGATATCGGAGAGCGGACGGACGAAGCTGTCGGGCCTCTTTGGCGATAAAGACACGTTGATGGTTTACAGCATGATGTTTGGACCGAAGCGCAAGGCTCCGTGTCCCATGTGCACTTCTTTTCTTACTTCCTGGAATGGGACTGCGACGAACCTGCGCGAGCGGGTTGCGATTGCGGTGACTGCTCGTTCGCCGATTGATCGACTGGTTGAGTACAAACGGCAGCGCGGTTTCGACAAGCTACCGTTCGCGTCTGATATGAGCGGCGAGTATACCCGTACCTACGTGAATGCGGACGACGCGGACGTACCGGGGTTCAGCGTTTTTACGCGGCGGGATGGAACGATTCGCCACTTCTACAGCGGAGAGATGAGCGGCGCAATGGCGGATCCGGGGCAGGATCCTCGCGGCGCTCCGGACCTGGATCCTTTATGGCTGATGCTGGACATCACGCCTGGGGGCAGGGGAACAGACTGGTATCCAAAACTGGAGTATGAGCAGAGATGAGATGAAAGGTGGCGTGAGATTCACTATCGATCGCGATCAATTCTCGGAGGCTCGGCCTACCTGTGATCGCCACGCACGGAATCGGAGTTGAGGTGTTGTCTCTTCCCATCCTGATTGATCAAGATGATAGATGGATCACCGCCATCCGCATTCAGGACCAGGTACGCAGGATCGATACCTCCGCTAAGGTCGATTCCGGATCCCTGCTGAGTTGTCGCAATTTTGACAGATGGCCTACCGTCTGGACGAATCAGGCGAAGAACAACCGCTTCGGGATAGACCTTTCCAGATTGTTCAGACAATGAGCCGTCGGCTCTGCGCGCTGGACCTTCCGGAATCACCGATATCGATGCTCGGAGCCTTCCCGCAGAGTCGACAATCTCCAAGCCACGTCCTCTCAGTACGGCCGGTGTACTGTCGGCGGAAACTGGCAATGCTCTTTGCGACAGAGTCAACGCCAATAGAGCCAGGTTCAGGACCGTCAGCGAAGTGGATATACGGTGCATCGCTAGCCTCCTTAGTGATTGCCGCCCCATCCCGGTTTTTGCAGATTCTTAATTAGAAGAAAGGCGACAGATGAGGCGCTCTCGCAACTCCTTTGCCGCCGGTGCCCTATACCACTCCTACTTGATGCCGATGACCATGGAGTCGGGGCCGACGAGGTGTTCTACGCGAGTTTCGCGGAAGCCGGCTTCTTTCATCCAGCTCATGCAGTCGGCGCCGGTGTAGTCGAATCCGCCAGGGGTTTCGATGAGCATGTTGAGGCTCATAAGCAGGCCGAAGGCGTTCTTGCGTCGATTGTCGTCGATGATGCTGTCGTAGGCGATGAAAGCTCCGCCTTCGGAAAGCGCTTCATAGGCTTTGCGAACGAGCATCTTTTTCTCTTCCAGGTTCCAGTCGTGAAGGATGTGGCCCATCATGATGACGTCGACCTTCGGTAGCGGATCAGTGAAGAAGCTGCCGGGCTGGAAGCGGAGGCGTGAAGAGAGGCCGTTGTGCTCAGCGTACTCCTCGAAGATCGGAGCGACTTCGGGGAGATCAAAACCGATTCCGGTGATGTGTTGATTCTTGAGCGCGACCTGCACGATGAGATCGCCCTGCGCAGTGCCGCAGTCGGCGGCTGACTTGTATTTGTTCCAGGGAAATTTTGCAGCAATGGCCATGTTGGCGCCGCGACTGACACCGGTCATGGCGCGGAGGAAGCCTTTGAGGCGGGTGGGATCTGCGTAGAGAGCGGAAAACACATCCTCTGCTCCTGGTTCTTCACTTTGCCGTTCACCAGTACGGAGGGCAGGGGTGAGATGGCGCCAGTGATGATAGAGGCGCTTATTGGCCATTTCGAGGATGCCGCCAATGTAAGAGGGCTTGTGCTTGTCGAGGAAGACGTCACTGGATGGAGTATTGCGATAATTGCCGTTATCGCGTTCGAGAAATCCCAGAGCGACGAGAGCATCGAGGAAGTCGCGTGAGGAGCGCGGATGAAGACCGAGGCGGCCTGTAAGGGCCTGCAGGCTTTCGGGTCCTTTGGCGAGTTCGGTAAAGACTTCCATCTCGACGGCGCTGAGGAGAGTCTTGGAAGCCCAGAATGCGAGTCCGGTTTGCAGGATGTGATCGGGCGAGATGGCGGGCGTAGTGATCTCAGGTGCGACTGCGGAGGTGGTCATGTGCTTCCTTTGATTACGTAGTTTGGAGCTCACAAGATGGTCTGGCCGACAGGAAGTGCAAAGCTTGCGGGGGCGGGGAAGATTCTTCTGAGCTCTGGAGCGATTCGAGTGTATATGAGACAAAGTTCAGCAGAGAACGATTAAAAGACGGGCCATGGGCGAACCTTCACGGCGCGAGGCAAAGCTGGTATGCTGCCTGCGCAGAGAAAAGCGATTTACAAGAGGGGTGCAAGGCGATGTGGTTTCTTGGCATGGATGTGGGCACGGGCGGCACACGCGCGGTGGTTGTTGATGCGAATGGAAAGCTGATCAGTGGTGCTTCAAGCGAGCACGCGCCGTTTCGTACGCCGCATCCCGGCTGGGCGGAGCAGGATCCCGAAGACTGGTGGAGAGCCGCGCAGGAGTCAATTAGGCTGGCGCTGGCGGCAGCGCCTGAACCGCATGAGCCGATCGCGGGAATCGGATTGACTGGGCAGATGCACGGCGCGGTGATGCTGGATGAGAATGGCGCGGTGTTGCGGCCGTCGCTGATCTGGTGCGATGTGCGGACGCAGCCGGAGTGCGATTGGCTGACAGAGAAGATTGGGTATGAAAAGCTGATCCAGCTGACGTGCAATCCGGCGCTGCCGAACTTTACGCTGACCAAGCTGCTGTGGGTTAAGACGCATGAGCCGGAGACGTTCAAGAAGATCAGGCAGATCATGTGT
>DATJEO010000100.1:0-35152 GCA_035496515.1 Occallatibacter sp. | reverse complement strand
CCGCGCATGCTGGTGATGACAGGAATGAATTGAGGTGTGCTTGGGCACGCGGTCGCGCCTTGCTATGCTCAGCGAGAGAGAATCAACAGTATGGATCTTGGACTTAAAGACAAACTCATTGTCGTAACCGGTGGCGGAGCGGGCATTGGCGCCGGTATCTCACGGGCATGCCTGGATGAGGGCGCGCGGGTGGTTGTGCTGGGACGGCCATCGGATAATGTTCAGGCGTTTATGGCGGAGATGCAGGCTGCTTCGGCGGCCTGTCACTTTGTCGAAGCGCACCTTGAGGATCTCGATCGTTGCCGGACAGCGATCAAGGAGATCGAGGATCGTCACGGAGACATCTACGGGCTGGTTAACAACGCAGGCGTAAACGATGGCGTCGGTCTTGAGAACGGCAGCGTCGATCGATTCATCGAAAGCCTCAAGAAGAATCTGAACCACTACTATGCCCTTGCGCATTATGCTCTGGCTTCGCTGAAGCGGACGCAGGGAGCAATTGTGAACATCAGCTCGAAGGTGGCGCTGACGGGCCAGGGCAATACGTCGGGATATGCGGCGAGCAAGGGCGCACAGCTTGCATTGACGCGCGAGTGGGCAGCCGAGCTGCTGAAGTACAACATTCGCGTGAATGCGGTTCTTCCGGCCGAGGTGATGACTCCGCTGTATCGCCGCTGGCTCGACACGCTCGGCGATCCCGATGCGGAGCTGAAGCGCATCACGGATAAGATTCCGCTGGGTCATCGCATGACTCTGGCATCAGAGATTGCTGCCGCAGCGGTGCTTTTGCTGTCTCCGAAGCAGTCGGCACACACGACGGGGCAGCACCTAATTGTCGATGGCGGGTACGTGCATCTTGATCGCGCGTTGACTTAAGCGCTCAAAGATTAGCGAAGCGAAAAGCGCCTGATCATGGCGCCCGTGGATGCCAGTCGCAGTTGCAACGCAGCGTGACGGATGTCCTGCAACTTCGCGGGATCTTCGCCGAGTAAATTGCGTTCTGCATACTCCGCCATTTCCATCAAAGCGCCGGCATCGCGAAAGGCTGCTCGGGGCGTTTGGGCCCAGTGCCGGCGGAGTGCTTCCGATGGGGCGGATGATGTGTAAGCCAGTCTGCAGGCGGGGCTCATGCGGGCCAGAATTGCCTCCCATGAGCGGCTATTCCGCTGGTGCATCTGAACAAACCAGTTCACCATCACTGCAGTGATCAGCAGGAATATGGCGACCTGGATTGGAATGAGAATGGCCGTGCTCTCTCGTCCCGAACTTACGCGGGAGAAGGCGGACAACTCCCCCTCCCATGTTGAGGGTAGACCCGCATCGGAGGCGAGGCCATTGCACTTCCGTGTGACGAATTCTGATACATCCGCAGGTTTTCAAACTCGGACAGTCAATGCGCTTCGGCCATATCAGCAAGACTCGGCGCAATAGCGACCTCCGAGCCCATGGAACGCGGCCAAATTGCAGTGAATCGGCTTCCCTTGCCGAGGGTCGATTCAACAGTGATTGAGCCGCCTCGACGAGTTACAAGCTTCCTGGCTGCCCAGAGTCCCATACCATTGCCTGTCTCGCCTTTTGTGCTCATGCCGAACCGAAAGAGGTTTTCCAGCGTTTCAGGCGGTATACCCACACCCTGATCCTCGACGGTGACAGCGACTTCTTCAGGACGCCCCTGAATTTGAATGATGACCCGGGAGCCTCTTTCGGTGGTGGCCTCGCAGGCGTTGCGGACCAGGTTGAGCAGCACCTGGCGGATCTCGACCGCGTAGGCCATGAGGCTGCAGTCACCCGAGCTCTCGATTGCAACTTCGAGTCCGCGTTGCCGGAGCATTGGTTCGAGCAGAGAGCGAACTGATGTAGCCGAGATTCTCAAATCGGTATCCTCGGGATGCTCATCCTGCCGGAAGAATCCGAGCGTTGAACGCGCGATGGAGCCGATTCTGCGCACTTCATCCGCGGCGTGCTCTGCCATTTTTTTGATATCAGCGGACGCCGCGGGATGATTCTCAATGAGGAACATGTAGTTTTGGATGGCAGTCAGCGGATTGTTGATTTCGTGCGTCACCAGCGCGGACATGCGGTTCCACTCTTCAAGCTTGCGGGCATCGAGCAGACTCTGCTCAATGTGCGCCTTCTCGGTTTGCGCATGGGCAAGGCGGTCGGCGTAGTCGTTGATTCCGAAGCCCAGATCGGGTGCGCGCCGGATGAACTGGATCGCCACATAGCCGGAAAGTACGGCAGTGATGATGTTCGTCCACGCATCTACCCAGAAGATTGGTATCCAGGTTGTGATGACCTCAAGCAGGTGCGTGGAGCCGCAAGCGACGATGAACAACGCAAAGCCAACGAGGAAAAAGATCCAGTCGCGAGCGATGACGCGACTCGTCTTGCGCGCAAGATAGAACAGAGTGATGCAAATGCAAAGGTAGCTGAGAAATGTGATGGCATTTGTGACGGCCATCGTCCAGATGAGTTGCGGATCCTGCCGCCAGCAGACAGCGTGCGGCATCAAGGATGAGTACATGGCGTGACCTGCCTATCCTGCGCGGGCTGCGGATTTAAGGAGCTGCGGTCGAGCTGCAAGCAAGAAACTGCGCACGTGAACCAGGGCAGAAAAAATACATCGAAGGAAAAGGGGAAGCACGAGGGTGTTCGCGCTCACACGGCTGGAAACTGGGGACCCTTGAGACGTGCGAACCCCGCAATAGAACCCTTTTACCAATATCGAACGTTACCGTGCAATGTGAAATTGGTAACGTTTCTGCCCAGGGTTGACTGCATATGCAATAGCTCTTCGGAATTGCCAGCTCGTCACATTTCTGTGGCCTGGCCACATGAGCGTGGCATACTTCTGTGGTCGTACCACAGGGGCCAAAAATGTCGCCTGAAAAGCTGGACCTGCTGCAAGGCACGCTGGACCTCATGGTCCTTCAAACTCTAACTGTGATGGGCTCGATGCACGGATACGGCATCGCCCGCCGCATCGAGCAGGTCAGCGCAGACGAAGTACTTCTGAACCAGGGCACCATTTACGCCTCGCTCGTCCGACTGGAACAGCGTGGATGGATCTCCTCGCACTGGGGAACTTCAGACAACAATCGCAAGGCGAAATACTATTCCATCACCGCGGCCGGCAAACGGCAGCTTGCAGCCGATGCGCGCTACTGGGAGCGCCTCAAGGATGTGATGGAGCGCGTGCTCACGATGGACAAATCCGCTGAAGGAGCGGATGCATGAGCGAGACGCTGAGGCTGGCGAAGAGGCTATGGGCTTTCATCCGCAGAAGACCCCTCGATGACGATCTTGAAGACGAGCTGGCTGCGCATTTGCAGTTCGCGATTGACGACAACATGGCGAGAGGGATGTCGCCGACCGAAGCGAGACGCATGGCGCTCATCAGCATTGGGGGCATGGATCAGGCCCGCTACAAACACCGCGAAGCACGAGGTTTTATGACTCTCGATGTTTTCAAGCAAGATCTCAAATACACATTGCGATCGCTCTGGCACGATCCGAGTTTCACCGTCGTGGCAGTTTTGATTCTGGCCCTTGCGATTGGCGCCAATATTGCTGTCTTCAGCGTTGTGAACACATTGCTGCTGCGGCCTCTGCCGTTCCCGAACGCGCACGAGCTTGTGTGGATTGCCCCGCCGCCTACCAAGTGCGGCATGTCGTGCGCTACGTATTCAACTGACGCTTATGATGAGTTCCGCGCGGGCAGCCGCTCTTATCAGGACGTGACGGGATACTTTGCGTTTTCCGGAGCGGATAATCTGAGCTTGAATTTCGGCGGCGCTCCCATTCCGGCAACAAGCATTGACGTCATTCAGAACTTCTTTCAGGTTCTCGGCGTGCATGCGCAGATGGGCCGTGTATTCACCCCTGAAGATGCTCGCAACGGTGCGGCTCCGGTTGTGCTTCTGACAAACGCGTGGTGGAAGCGGCAATTCAATGCCGATCCAGGCATTGTGGGCAAGGCATTCGACATGAACGGACAGCAGACCACCATCATTGGTGTGCTGCCGGCCTCGTTCGACTTCGGGGCGGTGTTCGCGCCGGGTACAAAGGTAGATGCGATCACTCCATTGAACCTGTACGGGCCCCCGCGTGATTGGGGGAACATCATTACCATGATCGGGCGGTTGAAGCCCGGAGTTACGATGGGGCGGGCTGTGGACGAGGCCGCGCGAGTTGCACCTGCAATGTGCTGGAACAACAAGCATCCTGAAACTTGCGGAGATTACAAAGGCGGGGTCGTTCCAGTCCCTCTCAAGGACTACATCGGCGGAAAGCTGCGGCGATCGCTCATCGTGCTGTGGAGCGCGGTAGGAGCAATCCTGCTGATCGCGTGCGTGAATCTCTCTAACCTATTGCTGGCACGTGGCGCAGCGCGCGCAAAGGAGTTCGCTATGCGTGGCGCTCTGGGGGCCAGCCGGGGCCGCATTGTGCGCCAACTTCTAACGGAGAGCCTGGTCCTCAGCGGGATGGGCGCGATGTTTGGGTTCATGCTGGCAGCGGTGCTGGTTCAATGGCTGGCTCATCAGGGTGCAATTGCGTTACCTCTGTTGAGCACGCTGCACATGGATGGGGCGGCGCTTGGGTGGACGGTGCTGATCTCAATCTTTTCAGCCACGATCTTTGGGATTGTGCCCGGTCTTCGCATGGCGGGCGGGAATGTCTACGAATCACTTAAGGATGCCGGACCAGGCGCCACTGCGAGCCGTAAGCACGAGCGCATCAGGTCGGTACTGGTCGTGTCTGAAGTTGCTCTGGCCTGCATGCTGCTGGTAGGTGCGGGGCTGCTGCTTCGCAGTTTCATGAATGTCCTGAACGTCGACCTGGGATTCGAGCCGGATCATGCAGCAGCCATCAAGGTCAGCTATGACGACAGTGTTCCCAATGACAAGGACGGCAACCTAAGCGCGCAGAAGCGCGGGGTAATTTTTCAGCAGATTCTCTCGCGGGTGAGCGCTCTGCCCGGAGTTGAAGCGGCGGGGACGGTCGACTATCTTCCACTGGGCCAGAATCGCGCCTGGGGCCTGCCGTTTCCCAAGGGCGTAAAGCGACCCAAGAATATCGACTCGGGTCCGCTGGTCTACGTGATCAGCCCTGGGTATATGCGCGCCATGGGCACAGCCATCCGCGGCCGCGACTTCGGCTGGTCCGATCTTCCCAACACTGAGCAAGTGATCATGATCAACAGGAGTTTCGCCAAGTTCCTCGCAGGCTTTGCGAAATGGCCAGGTGGAGATGCAGTTGGCCAGGTGTTGGCAAACGGTGGTGGAAGAGATCTACATGTGGTCGGCGTGGTCGACGACGTGCATGAAGAGAATGTCGATGGCGATGCAGGCTGGCAGATCTACTACCCGTTCACGCAAGCAAGCCCGAGCGCTGCAGAACTTGTAGTGCGCACCAGGATGAATCCAGCGTCTCTTGCCGGTCCTGTTCTCGCTACCCTTCGAGAGATGAATCCGAAACAGCCCGCTGCTGAATTTAAGCCGATCCGGTTACTGGTGAGTCATGCAGTTTCGGGCAGGCAATTCTTTATGCTGCTCGTCGTTTCATTTGCGGGACTCGGGTTGCTGCTTGCCGCTCTGGGGATCTACGGCGTGATTTCGTATTCGGTCACGCGCCAGACGCAGGAGATCGGGATCCGGATGGCGCTCGGCGCTTCGGCTGCGCATGTGCGAGGCCGGATTTTGACAAGCACACTACGGCTGGCATTGATTGGAATCGTGATTGGAGTAGGTGCATCGCTGGCCGGGGCGAAGTTGATAGCCGCTCTGCTGTTTGGCACTTCGCCATGGGATTTGGCCACTTACGGGAGCATGGCTTTGCTGCTGCTGATGATCGCCGCTCTCTCCGGATATATCCCGGCGTTTCGGGCGTCGCGTATTAACCCGACGGTGGCGCTGCGAACGAACTGAGCGTATACGAGGGCGATCGCCCGAGTTGGGAGCAGGAGTCTTCGTCTAGCGCGCGAAGAATCCTGTGTACCGTTGCCGATTGGTTCTGCTATATGTTGCAGAACCTTCAGGCAAGAGAGATCAGGCAGAACCAGGCGCGGCCTCTCGTGTCTGCGGGCACGCCTTTCCATGTCAGACGTCGAAGTCCAAGACCGGTTTGTCGAGGCGGAGCACCTCGTCGAAGCGCAGAGCGCAGAGCTGAAGAAAGAGTTGCGCCTGGTGGACCTGGTGCTCTCACAAACGCTCTACATTATTGGAATTCAATGGCTGGGGACCGCGGGCAAGCTAGGCTCTGCGCATGTGATGTACTGGATTCCCGCAGTTTTGCTCTTCTACATTCCATCGGGCATTGTCGTGATTCACCTCAGCCGGGAGATGCCCCTCGAAGGCGGGTTGTACCAGTGGGCCAAGCTGCGCTTTGGCGAAGCAGTGGGTTTTCTGGTTGCCCTGAATCTCTGGGCGACAGTCGTGCTGGTGGTGGGCTCCATGGTCTCCATGTTGACCGACAACATTGGATATGCGGTTGGCCCCGCGGGTGCATGGATTGTGGAGAGCAAGCTTGTCAATGCGACGGTGACCGCGGTGGTGATGGGAAGCATGGCCGTCATTGCCGTTCGCGGCCTTTCGCTGGCGAAATGGATTCACAACATCGGCGGCTTTGTTCTGGTTCTGATGATTGTCTCCATGCTCGCCTTTGCTTTGCCTCGCTGGATTCACGGGAATGCGGCTGCTGCGCCGGCTGCGGTCGTCTTCCCTGCTTTCACCCTTTTGAACCTGAATATTGCAGCAAAAATGGGGTTCGGTGCGTTCTGCGGGTTCGACGGCACGTGCATCTTTGCTGGTGAAGTGCGAGACCCTAATGTTGCCCGGACGCTGCGCCGCTCGATCTTCCTGTCGGGTCCTCTGATTGCAGTCATCTACATTCTTGGCACCTCTGCGGTTCTTGCATTTACCCGGCCGGCCGACCTTGATCTCATTTCACCGCCTACGCAGGCCTTGATGCGGGGATCGCAAGGAACGCCGTTCGCATTTGTCGCCGCCCCCGCAATCGCCCTGCTGCTGATCCTGAATGGACTTGGAGGGACAAGTCTGTATTTCAATTCTGTAATCCGTCTACCCATGGTTGCGGGGTGGGATCAATTGCTCCCGCAATGGCTCAGCCGCATCCATCCGCGTTTCAGGACGCCCGTTGGTTCCATCATTTGTGTAGCAGCAGCGACATTTACTCTCACGTTCCTGGGAAACTTCGGGGTTGGCGCGCAAGAGGCATTCCAACTACTTAACAGCACCGGCCTTATCTGCTGGGCCCTCGCATATTTGGTTATGTTTGCCATTCCGCTAGTTGGAAGAGGAGAGAAGGCTCCGCTCGCTGTGAGGATTGCCGCCGTGTCGGGGTTCGTGATGACACTGGGCTATGCCGTTCTATCCATCTTCCCGGTTGTGGAGGTGAAGAACCCGGCGTCGTTCACCCTTAAAGCTATTCTCGTCATAGGTGGAATCAATGCCGCGGGCGCGGTCTATTTCCGATTTGCATCGCGCCGCAGACACCACCCGTAATGATCGCATAACCTGGGATTGCCTTTCGAAGGCGGTTCCTCATTCTTGCGATTTCGATTGCACGCGATTCGTTTGGAACGTATTCTTCTCGCACTGCCCGCCTTCCCCTTCGAATCCCGGACAGCTTCCTATTAGGAGCACGCAAGATGTGCGGAATTGTGGCCCTGTACTCGCGGCGCGAGCCAATCTCTCCGGTGGCGGTTGAACGAGCAACGAATCGTCTCTATCATCGCGGCCCTGATGGGCAGCGCCAGTGGATCAGCCGCGATGGCCGCGTCGGACTGGGACATGCGCGGCTGAGCATCATCGACTTGGCGACCGGTGACCAGCCGATCGCGAGTGAGGATGGCCGGACGCACATCGTTGCCAACGGGGAATTCTACGAGTACGAAGTGATCCAGAGAGAGCTCGAAGCGCGTGGGCATCATCTGCGGACGCGATCGGACAGCGAGATCGCTCTACATCTTTACGAAGAGGTGGGCGTACATTGCGTACACCAACTCCGCGGCGAGTTC
The DNA here is from genome assembly GCA_035496515.1 of Occallatibacter sp. Classification (GTDB taxonomy): domain Bacteria; phylum Acidobacteriota; class Terriglobia; order Terriglobales; family Acidobacteriaceae; genus Telmatobacter. The sequence goes on along the minus strand of DATJEO010000100.1, from coordinate 27,114 downwards.
GCGTTTGTGATCTGGGATGAGAAGCAGCAAACTCTCTTTGCTGCGCGCGACCGATTCGGCATAAAGCCGCTCTTCTATTCCTGGCACAACGAGAAGCTCTACATCGCATCGGAAGTGAAGGCACTGTTTGAGGCCGGAGTGCCCGCGCGGTGGGATGAAGAGAGCGTGTACCAGTCGTTCAGCTTCGGCGGGCACCAGATGCGCACGCTTTATGATGGCGTATTCCTGGTGCCTCCCGGACACTACCTGGTCGTAACTGAAAAGCACTTCCAGATCACGCGCTACTGGGACTTCAACTATCCCGCGGCGGGTGCGACCAGTCAACGCAAGAGCGATGCCGACTACATCGCCGAGTTCCGGCACGAACTGGAAGAGGCGGTCCGCATCCGCCTGCGTGCCGATGTGCCGGTTGGCGTGTACCTGAGCGGCGGGCTCGATTCATGCTCAGTGCTGGGACTGGCTGCGCGCCATCATCCGGATCCCATTCAAGCTTTCACGCTGACATTTGACGATGTCGCCTACGACGAAGGGCCGATCGCCCGGGAAATGGCGGAGCTGGCCGGAGCGAAATTCCATACCATTCCGATCAACCAGAACACTCTTGCGGAGAACTTCGCGGACGCAATCCTGCAGTCGGAGATGCTTTGCGTCAATGCGCACGGGGTGGCGAAATTTCTTTTGAGCAAGGCAGTTCGCGAGGCCGGGTACAAGGTGGTCATCACCGGCGAGGGCTCCGATGAGATCCTGGGCGGCTATGCGCATTTCCGGCGCGACATGCTGCTCTACAACCGCGAGGGACAGGATCCGGCAGAGATCGAGCAACTGCTGAAATGGCTGAATGACAACAATACGGTCTCGCGGGGTCTGCTGTTGCCGGACGGGGATACGGGGAATCTGGATGCGGTCCGGCGAATTCTGGGCTACGTGCCTTCGTGGTTCGAGACGTTCTCGTCGCGTGCGGTGAAATCAGCCCCGTTGCTGGCGGAAGATTTCAGCTGCAGGTTCAAGCACCGCGAAACTTATCTCCAGTTGCTATCAGATGTCGACGTTCCGGGTCAGTTGAGAGGTCGCGACGCGCTGCATCAGTCCCTCTATCTGTGGGGAAAATCGGTGCTGGCGAACTACATCCTCACCATGCTGGGGGATCGCATGGAGATGGGCCACTCCATCGAGGGTCGCGTACCGTTCCTCGACCATCACGTCGTGGAGTGCATCTGCCGTCAGCCGGTGAATATGAAGATTCGGGGGCTAACGGAAAAATACGTGCTGCGCGAAGCTGTGCGCGACGTCATCACCGACACGGTGTATAGGCGGCAAAAGCATCCGTTTCTGAGCCCGCCGGCGACACTCAATCCGGACCAGACATTCAACATGTATGTGCAGGATCTGCTGCGCGGAAAAACGATGGCCTCGATTTCTTACTTCGATCAACGAGAGATCGTCAAGATGCTGGATCGCATTCACGCCATGGATGCGGGGGCGCGCACGGCTTACGATCAGATCCTGATGCCGCTGGTGAGCATGTGCGTGATTCACGAGGGCTTCGGCATGGAGTGCTGATCGGGGATCACGAAACGCCGTAGTGTATACTCCCGTCGTTATGCTGACACGACATCTGAAGCTTCTCTTTGCCGCATCTCTTCTCCTTATGACCGTTCCCACGTATGCGCAAAACGCGCAGCCCAAACCAAAGCCAGAAGAGACCGAGATCTGGAAACCAGAGCCCAAGGTCGTTACACCAGCCGCTGAGTGCAATGCGCCACCGTCTGACGCCGTCGTGCTTTTCGACGGGAAAAACATCGACGAATGGGTGAACGTGAAGGACAAAGCGGCCGCCACATGGGATGTTCATGATGGCGTGATGACGGTGAACAAAAAAGGCGGCAACATCGAGACTAAGCGCAGCTTCAAGGATTACCAGCTGCACGTGGAGTACAAGATTCCGGCGAGCATCACAGGCACAGGACAAGGGCGCGGAAACAGCGGCATCTTTCTGGCCTCGACCGGTCCGAGCGATGACGGATATGAGCTGCAGGTGCTCGACGGCTACAACAATCCCACGTATGTGAACGGGATGGTCGGCAGCATCTACAAGCAGGCGATTCCTCTGGCCAACGCCAGCCGCAAGCCCGGCGAGTGGCAAGCCTACGACATTGTGTGGACCGCGCCTACGTTCAACGAAGATGGTTCCGTGAAGACTCCGGCATATGCGACGGTCTTGTTGAATGGGGTGTTGGTGGAGAATCACTTCGAGCTGAAGGGACAGACGCTCTATATCGGCAAACCGTTCTATAAGAAATACGACACGGCGCCAATCAAGCTACAGGCTCACGGAGACAAGAGCGAACCCATGAGCTTCAGGAACATCTGGATCCGCGAGCTGCCGTAGTTCAAGCCTATTGCCGGTGAGTGGCCATGGCCTGGGTCTTGGCCATTCTCACAGCATTGCGGAGATCGGTTACAAATTCGCGGGCGGCGGCATTGTCGGCGAACGTCAGCCCGAATGCCTCCACCTGATCCCGAAACTGGCCGTAGTCGGCAGAGCTATGCGGTCCCGGGCTGAGGTGCTCGAGTTTGTCGCGATCGTAGACGAGCGCCGGGAACTTCTTGCCAGGCATACCGACCACAACGATCATCGTGGCGTCGCCCTGGTCTCCGGGCTTGTAAGCCTGAGGAGCGGCCGGGTCGGTGAAGACGCGATCCTCGCTCACAATGTTTTCATCCACGGCAGTCAGCGGAACCGTGATGGATGCGAGGGGAAAGGCGTACCGGTACCAGGTAGTCTTTCCATCCTCCTGCCTGGGCAGAGCGCAGATCGGCCCGGGCATATTGGGCTCGATCACGAGCGTCTGACCGTCGAGCACAACGATGCTGCCCGATGAGGTGTAGGCGGTCTTCATCTCGTCCATCCGGGAGCGGATGTCCTGAGCACCGCAGTTAATCGACGACACGACGAGGCAACCAAGCAAGAAGCGATACAAGGTCTTCATGGATTGAACCTGTGGTTTTTCTCAATCGTGATCCTGTTTTGCCAAATGTCATGTGATTTATCGCACCCGAGGTATTACCAACGACACGGGTCGAAGGTTGGTCGCGCGCATTGCGCTTTCGTTCTGCGTGCCTTCTCCTGCTGCCAACTGCCTGAGAATGTTCGGCCTCTTCGGGCTTCGACGCGGGAACCCTCCACAGGGCAACCTTTGCACCGGGCACTCATCTCAACCTGCTGACGCCTATGTGCGGCTAGCAAGCACACAGAACCGGACCAGATTCGTGCATTCGAATCCCTGATGAAAAGCGCAGATAAAGCAGGAGGAGTATATGGCAGAAATTAGACGAGAAGAGAACTTCAGCACCAGCGGACTTTCTACAGCAGCTTTGGCCCATGCCGACGAGACAGCACAGCAGGAACAGGATTATGCAGATCAACGTACCAATCAACGCGCAGATGGTTACGATCGCAGCGAAACTACCGCAAACCGTGTTGTAAACCCCAATTCGGCACAGACTGCCGAAACCGACGAACGGACTGCGCTGTTCTCGCCCGATGAGGCGAACAGCCTCCGCGGCCAGTGGGATTCCATCCAGGTCGGGTTTGTCGATGAGCCCCGCCAAGCTGTCGAAAAGGCGGACGCGCTCGTAGCCGGCGCCATGAAGCGGCTGGCCGAAGGGTTCGCGGCCGAGCGCGAACGGCTGGAAAAACAGTGGGATCGCGGCGACAGCATCTCGACAGAAGATCTGCGTCTGGCATTGCGCCGCTATCGCGCGTTCTTCGGCCGGCTGCTTTCGGTCTAGGGAGTGAGCGTTGCGCCTCATAAAGAAAGAGCCGGGAGATTAGCTCCCGGCCCTTTTGCTTTTTTGGATGCATTCCTTATTCGGTGACGGCCAGTTCCGCATGGAGGCTGGCCGTTGAATCCTCTCCTGCCCATACATCGAATGTGCTCGGCTCGACGATCCACTTTTTGGTCTGGGGATCCCAGAACTGCAACTCGTCTTTGCCCAGAGTGAAGGTGAGAGTCTGCTTCTCGCCCGCCTTGAGAGCAACGCGCTTGAATCCTTCAAGTTGGCGTACCGGCCGCGATGCCGAACCCCAGCGCTGGTGGATGTAGAGCTGGACCACGGCGTCACCGGCTACGCTACCTGTATTCGTTACATCGACCTGGACCTCGGTCGCGTCACCCACTTTGAGGCTTGTTTTGCTCAGCTTCAGATTTTCAAACTTGAAGCTTGTATAGCTGAGGCCGTATCCGAAGGGATACAGCGGCTTGCTTGCCACATCCCAGTAACGGGAGGTGAAGTTGGGCCGATCTTCCGGCTCATGGGTGAGATTGTGGTTGTAGTAGAGCGGCTCCTCGCCAGCAGAGTGTGCCCAACTGACTGGCAGTTTGCCGCTGGGATTCACATCGCCGAAGAGAACGTCGGCCACGGCATTACCGCCTTCGCTGCCGGGATACCAGGCCTCGAGTATTGCAGGGACGTGTTTCGACGCCCAGCTGATGTCGAGCGGACGGCCATTCAAAAGCACCAGAACAACCGGCTTGCCTGAAGCCGCGGCTGCCTCCAACATCTGCTGCTGGATGCCGGGGAGATTCATCGAAGCGCGCGAGGCCGCTTCGCTGCTCATGTTCGAAACTTCACCAAGCACCGCGATCACCAGGTCTGCTCCTTCCGCGGCAGACTTGACCTTGCCGAGAACTTCTGCTGTCTCAGCCTCGGTGGGAGGGGGCACTACTTTGGCTCCGGTGATCGCCTCGAACAATCCTGCGAAAACCCGTGCAGGCGCTGGACCAGCGACATAGTTAATCTCGGCGTTCGGGCCGAGCTTGTTCTTGAGACCGGCGAGAACGGTGACCGGATTACTTTTGCCCTTTCCGCCAAAAAGACCTTCTACTGTCCAGCCGCCTTCGATGTCACGCGTCGAGTCGCCGAGGGGACCTATGACGGCAATCTTCTTCACGCTCTTATTGAGCGGCAGAGTGTGGTTCTCGTTCTTCAGCAATACCATCGAGCGCCCAGCGATTCTGCGCGCGAGTTCTCTGCCCTCGGGCCGGTTCAGCGTTGTCTCAACTTTTGATTCGTCCACATAGGGGTTATCAAAGAGCCCCAGCTTGTATTTGGCTTCGAGGATCGGCAACACCATGGCGTCAAGCTGGGCCTGCGTGATCTTTCCGGCGGTGACCAGCTTGCCGATGTTCTTGACATAGGTGCCGCTCGCCATATCCATGTTCAGCCCGGCGCTCACGCCTTTGTATGCGGCGTCTTCCGGATCCTTCGCGAATCCGTGCACCTGCAGGCTTCCGACAGCGAATGCGTCGGAGACGACGAAGCCTTTGTAGCCCCATTGATTGCGGAGAACGTCAGTCATCAACCAGCGATTACCGGAAGCAGGAACATCGTTCAGATCCATATATGCGCTCATGAAGCTGCCGGCGCCGGCATCAGCTGCGGCGTGGAACGGAACGAGGTAGACGTTCTGCATGAGTTCTTCGGGAATGTAGGAGGAATCGTAGTCGCGGCCGCCCTCGGCTGCTCCATAGCCGGCGAAGTGCTTCACGCAGACCAGCACGCTATCGGGGCCGACTGTCTCGCCCTGGAAACCGCGAACCTGCGCGCGAGCCATTGCGGCACCTAAATACGGGTCTTCTCCGGCGCCCTCGACGATGCGGCCCCAGCGCGAGTCACGTGCGATGTCGACCATTGGCGTGAACGTCCATAAGATTCCGGCTGCACGGGCGTCCTGGCCGGCGTAGCGCTGCGCCGCCTCCTCCACGGAGGGATCCCATGAAGAGGCCATAGCGAGCGGAACTGGGAACGCAGTTCTATAGCCGTGAATCACGTCGAAGGCGAAGAGGATGGGGATGTGAAGACGCGACTTCTCCATCGCGATGTGCTGAAGGCGATTGATTTCCTTCACGTCGATCAGCCAAAGAACCGAGCCGACGCCGCCTTTGGCGATCAGCTCATCGGGCTTCTGACCGCCGAGCATCGGCATCACTACACCCGCTGCCTGATTCATCTGACCGATCTTCTCGTCGACGTTCATCTGCTTGAGCAGGGCCTCGGCCCGACGATGAGCCTCGGCAGCGCTGATTGCGGCGGACTGTGCCGCTAGATAAGTTGTGAGTGCAAGAAAACAACAGAACAGAACTATTGACTTCACTGGCCAGAAATTTCGCATGGACGAATAGGTCCCTCCCCGGGGACTGAAAAGCATATTGCATAGGACTGATGGTTTGCTGGCCGCTCGCTGCAGAAGATGAGTCGGCCGCAGAGGCTGACGGGTGGCACGCGCTGCTGATCAGAAGCCCATGTGCGCAACTCGGCTGGTATCACTACAAAAAAAGCGCCCCCCGATTAGTCCTGCCTGGATCGTTCCAGGTCTGGTAACCGGAGGGGCGAGGAGCCGCAATCACAAGAAAACGCGCCGTTGGTGCGACACACTTCCGGCACATCTCCTGGACCGAATTCAAATGTATGCATAACCGGAGAAGGCCGGAAGGTTTGTTCGGGTAGCAGCCAGTCTATCTGCCTCCAATTCATTCAAAACGCAGGTTTTAATCTATTCTGGACAACTGCTATATGGCAACGTATTATACGCAATGCAGGGAATCCAGAAATCTATACCTCTTGTTTTCCACATGGGCAAACTGTCTTCAGACCCTCTGGAACGCAGTCGGATTTCTATCTGCACCTGAGTTGTCTTTTGTCGAGCGCGATCGCTCGAAATGCGTTGAGGGCCCTGGCCGTTGTTGCGCAATTCTGATCGCACTGACATTGCCCATTCTGGGCTAGAGCCGTTTTGAGGAGCATTAATGCCGCTGGCACCGAAATCCATGCCGGACGTGGAGCAGCCTGCTCTGACCTTTGATCCCGCTGCCATTCGCGAGCAATTGCAGAGACTCCTCGCCCACCCTCTTTTTGCAAACAGCAAGCGCTATCCTGCCCTGCTCGCCTATACCGTGGAGCAGACTCTAATAGGGAACGCGGGCGAATTGAAAGAGCGGAGCATTGGGATCGAAGTCTTCGGGCGTACGCCCACCTACGATGCCAATGCTGATCCGGTGGTACGCATCACCGCCGGTGAGGTCCGCAAGAGGCTCGGGCTCTACTACTACGATTCGTCACATTCCGGTGAACTGGTCATCGAGTTGCCGGTCGGCTCTTACGTGCCTGTGTTCCGGCAGCCGGAGAGCTTCAGCGAGCCACAGCAGGAGGTGCTGGAGCCGACGGCACTCTCAATTGCTCCGTCTCTGCCGCCGGAACTACCCGCGGCCGCTGCCGCGCCAGACATTGCTGCTCCGACTAAGCCCTCACGATTGCGCTGGCCACTTCTGGCTCTGCTAACAGTCGCGGCATGCATCGCCGGCGTTCTGGTCGGGATGCGAATCCAGCCTGCACCTCCGGCGGAGCAACCAACAAGCATCGATCGCTTCTGGGAGCCGTTCCTTTCCAGTCCGAATACAACCACGTTCTGCCTCGGCGAGCCCGCCAAGAACATCGACATGGATTCGATCAATTCATTCGAGGCGCCTGTGGGTGCGCCGGCCGAACCGCAGAAGCTCTACGTGCGCCTGCATCTCTCCGGTAACCTGGCGCTTGCCGACGTGATCACATTGACCCGCGCTGCAGCGGCCCTGGAAACGCGTCATAAGGCGTTTCGGGTGGTGCCGGCATCTGAGGCGACTTTCGCGCAATTACGCGAAGGGCCGATTGTGCTGATCGGTGCTTTCGACAACATCTGGACTCTTCGCGTTACGCAGAAATTGCGCTTCGGTTTCGAGTCGAAGAATGGCGATGCGCTTCTTGTAGATCGCAAGAGCGGAGACAAAACAACGTGGGCCACTGCGTGGGACCTGCCCTACAGGAAGTTGTCAAAGGATTACGCGATTGTTGCTCGTATTCACGACAACACCACGGGGCAGCCGGTGATCATTGCCGCCGGCATCTCCGAAGAAGGCACTGAAGCAGCCGGAGAGATCCTTTATAACCCTGTCTACCTCAATACACTGCTTGCGAAGGCGCCCGCCAACTGGGAGAAGATGAACATGGAAGCAGTGATTGAAACCCAGGTGATTGAAGGCCACTCCGGCCCGCCGAACATACTTGCGGTTGAAACCTGGTAGTCGCGAAATTCCAGCCTTAAGTCGCAACCGTGTGCGCCCGCTGATCTGGCGATCAGTTCTATTTTGACCTTGCTTTCTGTGCCGCCCACCGCTTGCGCTGTGCTTCCGCAATGCGCTTGCGTGCTTCCGGGCTGAGAACGCGCTTCTTTCTTCTTTTGCCTGGTCCTTTGGTTGATTTGTTGGCGGAACTCGACGAACTAATCGATCGTGAACCTGCGAGCAGAGAGCGCACTTGAGTTAGTCTTGCGATCTCCGAGTCAATTTCGGCAAGGATAGATTCCATCGACATACGGAAAGCATAAATCAATCGAGATGTCGAACATACAAGAAAGTCGGTACTTACAGATGTGCAATTTGCGGTTACCTACTCAGGGTTACCGACACTTTTCTCCTTATATGCTTTCTGCAGGATGAAGAACGCCTGCTTCTTTTCACCTTGATCGGAAATAAGTCCCTTGCGATTGAATTCGTCCTGAATTCCTGCAAGCGGCCGATTCGGCGAACGAAAATCCATCAGTATCCATGGACTCATTCCTCGCAGTTGCGCAATCTTGCGCAACATGGGCAGTTGATGGCGATAGATATTGGCCTGATACTCCTCTGTCCAGCGCTCGTCTTCTTTTCCGTGCAGACCAGCTTTAGCATCACCGCCGAATTCGCTCATGATGAGCGGCTTTTGATACGCGATCTGCCATTGCGTTGTATCAGCTTTTTCGGGATGCCCTTCATACCAGCCGATGTATTCGTTGGTGCCAATCACATCGAGCGCATTGCCAAGCGGATCATCGACGATCTTCGTGCTTCCCTGGGCACGCACCAGGAGAGCTGCCGTAATGAGCCGGGTAGGATCAAGGCTCCGAGCGCGCGATGCCAGCGTTCCGATGAACTGTGTGCGCGCCGGGGTATTTGGCGTCTCGTTAGCCATCGACCACAGAACGATTGCTGCATGATTGCGCGATGTGTTGATCTCTTCGTCGAGTTGCTGCTCGGCTTTGGCGAGTACTTTGGGATTGTCGAATTGCAGCGCCCAATATACCGGATTCTCTGACCACACCAGCACGCCCATGCGATCTGCAGCGCGGAGCATGGTTTCCGCGTGTGGATAATGCGCAAGGCGCGCGAAGTTAGCACCAAGTTCCTTGACCCAACCCAACAGCGTTTCCGCATCCTTGTCGGAGTAAGCACGTCCGGTGCGGTACGGAGCTTCCGCGTGTATACAGACACCACGAAGAAAAATCGGCTTGCCATTGAGAAGTATCTCGGTGCCGCGGACCTCGACGGTGCGGAAACCCATCAGCTCATCGATCGAATCCTGTCCGGATCGGATGACAACCTTGTAGAGCCTGGGAGTTTCAGGAGACCAGCGCTCGAGACCTTTTACGTTGAAGTGCAGGGCTGCACGGCCATCAGCGCCGACATCGGCCGAAGTGCTTGCCTTCAGGTCCGGAATCTGAACTTCAGCCTTGGCTCCCGGTTCCGCGCCTGTTACATGCACCCATCCTTCGATTACACCGTCCTCGGTTCGGCTGAGGTGAAGATCATATTGATCGATGAAGGTTTCAGGCACTTCGATCAGCGACAAGTCGCGCGTTAGCCCGCCATAGTTCCACCAGTCTGTCTGAACCGTCGGCACATTGTCTTCGCGCCGGGTGTTGTCGACCGCAGCCACGACAAAGTTGCTGCCGGAGTGCACTGCCTGCGTGATGTCGCAGTTGAAGGATGTGAATCCGCCTTCGTGCTCGCATACCTTCTGTCCGTTGACCCAAAACCATGAGCGGTAATTCGCGGCTCCAACGTGAAGGAAGATGTGAGTGTGCGGCTTCGGCTCGTAACTGAAATCCTTTTCGTACCAGATAGGACCTTCGTAGAACATCAGCGATTCGCGCTGCGTATTCCAGTCTCCTGGTACCTTGAGTTTGGGCGCCTTCGAATAGTCGTACTCCGTCGGAAAGGGATCTCCCGGCTTGGCCTTGTAGTTCACGAACCAGCCATTCTTCTTCTCTTCATGGTGGAAGCTGAACAGACCGGAGAAATAGGGATCGACGATGGAGGCCCATTCGCCATCGAGAGATGTAGCCGCGCGACGGTCTGCTCCGGTCAAAACGATGGGAGCTGAAGCGGCGCAGGCATTCGAGGCCGCCAGGAAGACCACGAGCAGACCGCAACCAGCTGCGGTAATCCACAGAAACACGCGGCGGGAACAGGGACGAGCGAAAAAGGAGGGCATGCTGAGCCTCTTGAGTGAAATTGGAGCGCCATACGTGGCGACTGGATATGCGCTCTCTGCAAACGGATCATCTTATCGCCAACCGCTGTAAGGTGTATATGAGAGCGAGGTGATCACAGACAGAAAGAGCAGGCCTCAGAGCCACGATGCGCCGTCAGCTAGGCGCTGCGCTCGATCAGCTTTTTACATCGGTCCCATGAACATTACGTGGACATAGGTTCCGAGCCGGATGTTGTAGGCAAGATAGTAGCCGTCATGATCGGGATCGGGGTATATAAGAACCTCGTCTGCATCCCAGTTCCAGTCGCCGCAGAATGCGAAATCCGCAGGCGCCACGCTCCAATACCAGTTGTTGAACCGAAACCGGGTCGGGCCTCCGCCCGTCAGCTCCCAGCGATGCGAAGGACCAAACCCGCCGGTGTAGCGGCCGTGCTCCCATGGATGCTGGACTCGATAGCGATCGTCATTGCGGCCGCCGTCGTGGCCCACCCACTTCGTGCCGCGATCAACGTGCGGAGCATTCGGGTGCCCTTTTTGATCGGAATAGTTGCGTTGCTTAAGCTGCATCTGGCGGATGGACTCGGTTTTGTGAGCAGGCGTCGCCTTTGGCGCGTGATATGGCGCCGGACCTCGCGCTGGCGGTATCGGCGGCCTTCCATGATCTTGCGGATGCTGCTGGGCGAGCACCGGAAAGCTGGCAACGAAAAGAATGGCCAGAGCCACATTCACTGTACGCACGAAATTTTCTCCTTTCTGCATGCGCTGAGCGTCACCAGGAATGCGCGCCGCCTCAGTTCAATCGCATCTTCATTCACTGTTTGCAACTGTCTCCAATTCCATTCAAAAAAGAGAATGCGATTTCATTGGATCAGAGGCGATGGGTGTCTGCAAACGGAAAAGGGCAGCCCACAGGCCGCCCCTCCTTCATTGAAACTATCTTCTCTATCTACTTCCCAGATACATCACGTGTACATATGTGCCGAGGCGCAGGTTATAAGCCAGATACCAGCCTGCGTGATCGGGGTCGGAGTAAACGGAAACGCTATCCCCATTCCAATCCCAATCAGCGCAGTAGGCTGTGTCGTAAGGAGCTACGTTCCAGTTCCAGCCGCTAAACGAAAACAGGACAGCAGAGCCGCCGGCTAATCGCCAGACGTGTTCGCGTCCATATCCACCTTCCCAGCGGCCGTGTTTCCACGCAATCTCAGTCCTATAATGCTCGTCGTTGCGACCGGTATCGTGACCGACCCATCGCGTACCGTCGACATGCGGATAGTAGGGATGTCCGTGATGGTCCTGGAAGTCCCACCCGTCGTAATACTGATGCGGATGGCCGTGGTATTCCCTTGGCCCCTGGATTGGAGCCGTTCGTGAATACTCGCGAGCCACGCGATCACTATGATCGTCGTGTTCTGCGAATGCGGGAAGGCTGAAAGCGAGGACGCCTGCAACTGCAAGAGGTGCGATGCGCATGGTTCCTCCCTGAAGCCCCAGGGACGGAACTACGAATGGAGTGACCCTGAAGGCGGGTGCCGAAGTGCACCTACTCTAGCCCAGCTTCAGAAATCCCGATGCATTACTTAAGGCTTGTGTAAACGTGTCACGAGGTTACTGCCGGATCAGGCCACAACCGCAGCAGCAGCACGCCGCCCCGCGTAGAGCGGAAACCTGTTCGCCATTTCCGCAACCTCGCCGCGAATACGCTCGAGCGCCGCATCGTCGTGGCGCTTGTCCAGAGCCTTTGCGATCCAACCGCCGATAACGCGCATCTCTTCTTCTTTCATGCCGCGCGTTGTAAGTGCAGGTGTGCCGATGCGAATGCCAGATGGCTTGAGGGGCGGATTAGTGTCGTAGGGGATCGCATTTTTATTGACCGTGATTCCAGCCTTGCCAAGAGCCCCTTCCGCTTCAGACCCGAGCATGCCCTTCTGGAATACGTCGACGAGCATGAGGTGATTGTCGGTACCACCAGAGACAAGGCGATAGCCAGCCTCCTGTAGCGACAGGGCCAGGGCCTTCGCGTTGGACACGATCTGCGCTGCGTAGGTTTTGAACTCCGGCCGTAGCACCTCGCCAAACGCAACCGCTTTTGCGGCGATGATGTGGACAAGCGGACCGCCCTGCTGACCGGGGAAGACTGCCATATCGATCGCCTTGCCAATGGTCTGCTCGGCCTTCTCGCCGACCTGATAATTCTTTCCGCAAAGGACCATGCCAGCGCGGGGCCCGCGCAGTGTCTTGTGCGTAGTGGTTGTCGTGATGTGCGCGTGAGGAATAGGCGACGGATGCGAACCGCCGGCCACGAGCCCGGCGATGTGCGCCATGTCGAAGATGTAGACTGCGCCAACCTTGTCGGCAATCTGACGCATGCGGGCAAAATCCCACAGCCGCGGATAGGCGCTGGCTCCGCCGATGATCGCTTTCGGCCTCTCGCGCAGAGCGATTGCCTCGAGTTCATCGTAGTCGATGACTTCGGTATCGCGCCGCACTGTATAGAACGTGGTGCGATAGAGCTTGCCGCTGAAGCTGAGTTTGTGACCGTGCGTGAGGTGTCCGCCGTGCGCGAGGTCCAGACCTAGAATGGTGTCGCCGGGCTGCAGGACTGCCATGTATGCGCCTGCGTTAGCCTGTGAGCCCGAGTGCGGCTGCACGTTGGCAAACTCCGCATCGAAGATCTGCTTCGCCCGGTCGCGCGCAAGATTTTCGACCACGTCGGTGTACTCGCATCCACCGTAGTAGCGCCGGCCCGGATATCCCTCGGCGTACTTGTTTGTGAAGACCGAACCCGCCGCCTCCAGAACCGCTTCAGAAACAAAGTTTTCGCTCGCGATCATCTCCAGCCCTTCATGCTGGCGGAGTGCCTCGTGGTCAATGGCGGCTGCAACTTCAGGATCGGCTTGGGCTAGGGAAAGGGCCATGCGGTCGGTCATACAGGAATTCTACGGCATCATGAGCCTGCTCTTCAGGATTCGTTTTCGGCAAGGATGTCATAGCGCTCCTGTTGACATTCGGACTATAAAGCGCCTATATGTTGAATCTCGACAGGAGAGGAAATGGGCGACAACAAATCAGACGTGTTGCAGGGCACTCTCGATCTCATGGTGCTGAAGACACTTGAAGCGATGAGTCCCCTGCATGGATATGGAATTGCGCGGCGGATCGAGCAGGTGAGCGGAGATTCTATCGTCTTGAATCAGGGCACGATTTATCCCGCGCTTCTGCGTCTGGAACAGCGCGGGTGGATCAAATCAGAGTGGGGCACATCAGAAACCAACCGGCGGGCCCGTTTCTATTCGCTCAGCCGAATAGGCCGCAAGAAGATTGCCGAAGAGACGGAGAATTGGGAACGCATAGCCGCCACCATGGCGCGCTTCCTTGCACCTTCGAACTAATAAGACCGCATTCAGGAGTCGCCTATGGACTTCCTTCGCACATTGCTCAGCCGCTTCGCTGCACTCGCCGGCCGGCCGCGCCGCGATAACGACCTTGACGACGACATTGCCGCTCACCTTGATCTACTGACGGAGGAGCACATGGCGGATGGCCTATCAGAAGCAGATGCGAGAAGGGCCGCACTGCGCGATTTCGGCGGCATCACGCAGACCCGCGAGAGCTATCGGATCCAGCGCGGGTTTCCGCGTCTTGAACAGTTCGCGCGCGATCTACGCTATGCTTCGCGCCAATTGCGCAGAACGCCGGGATTCACGCTGACAGCGGTGCTGACGCTGGCACTTGGGCTCGGCGCAAACACCGCGGTGTTTTCTTTGCTCAACTGCATTCTGCTCCGCCCGCTGCCAGTTGCGCATTCCGAAGAGCTCGCAGTTCTTCAAACTGTCCGCAACGACGACGAACACGGCTCCAATCATTCCTTTGGGGCTCCCTTTCTTCGAGCGCTGGAGCGGCATCATGATGGCTTTGAGACGATTGCGGGCTATTCGACGCATCCGTTCCAGGTCCGCAGTAATTCCAGCAACGTGCGAGTGCCGGGGGCGATTGTAAGCGGCCAGTTTTTCCAGATGCTGGAGACTCCTCCGGTTCTTGGCCGCTGGATTACACCGCTTGACGACCGCGAGGGCCAAGCGACAGTCGCGGTGCTCAGCGATAGCTACTGGAAGACCAGATTCCAGCGGGATCCCGCCGCAATCGGCAGCACACTCACAATTGCCAACAAGCCCTTTACCATCATCGGAGTCATGCCTCCGGGGTTCGTAGGTGCTGACCCGACGTACCGACCCGAAATCTATGTTCCCGTCTGGGCCGAGCCCATCGTCGATGCACCCTACAACGCTATCGAGAGCGGCTATCACTCATGGTGGATGCGCATGCTTGGGCGTCGCGCCCCGGGCGTCTCCCTCGATAGGGCAAATGCTGCACTTGCTTCGGTTTCGGATGGCATTCTCGTCGAGTCGATCCCGGATGCGAAGTGGATCAAGGACGCGCGCACGCATCACTTCCGATTTGCTGCAGAGCCAGGTTCACGCGGTTACTCCTACATGCGTGACACGTTCCGGAGACCGCTGGTTGTTGTCTTTGTGCTCTGCAGCGCCATGCTGCTGCTGGCCTGTATCAATTTGGCCAGCCTGCTGATGGCCCGTGCCGCTGCCCGCGAGCGTGAACTGGCCACTCGCCTCGCGCTGGGCGCCTCCCGACTCCGTCTCGTTCAGCAGCTTCTTGTCGAAAGCCTGCTGATCGCTCTGCTTGGCACTGGAGCCGGACTCCTAGCGGCGCCGGCCGTGAGCCGTTTTCTTGCGGCTGTGTTAATAGGCGGCAATGGCGACTACGTCTCGCTCGATACGTCGCTCGATTTTCGTGTACTTGTGTTTGTCGCCGTTGTTGCGGTGGTCTCAACACTTCTCGTCGGCCTTGTTCCCGCGATGCGCGCGACTTCGAAAGGACTCAACGAGCAGATCAAGTCCGGAACCCAGTCAATCCACTCCCGTCAGCATCGGCTGCTCCCGCGCCTGCTGATGAGCATGCAGGTGGCGCTTGCGCTGATCCTGGTGTTCGGCGCAGGCCTGCTGGCGACCAGCCTGCAGCGACTACACAGTATCGATCTCGGCTTCCAGCCGAAGAACATCGTGAATCTCAGCCTGGAGATGAACAAGCAGAGCCGTGATGGAGACGCGCTCGTGGCGTGGTACCACCAATACGTCGACGCTATTGGCCGCTTGCCGGGAGTTAGAGCGACTGCTTACGTAAGCTATCCGCCCATGAGCGGCAGCATCTGGACCGAGACCATGCACGCCGCAGCAAGCAAGGCCGAACAAGATATCTACATGAATTCCGTTTCGCCCGGGTATTTCGGCACTTTAAGAATGCCCATGCTGTCCGGTCGTGACTTCGAGTGGAGCGATACGGGCCCATCTGGACTCAAAGTAATCCTCAGTCAACAGGCAGCACAGAAGCTCTTTCCCGGACAGAATGCGGTCGGTCAGTCTGTTATTCAGAGCGATGGTTCCGCGGGCAACAAGAGTTTTCAGGTTATCGGTATTGTTGGAGACATACACTACGCATCTCTGCGCAAGGATGCGCCGCCCGAAGCGTATGTTCCCATGACACAGAATACCGATCACAAGCCAAACTATGTTGCGGTTACACGTGTAGAGGGTTCGGTTGTGCCGTTGGCTGCCGCTGCACGCCAGCTCGCGTCCAACATGGCTCCGGAGATCCCCGCGCCTGTTCTCACCTCGATGATGACGGACATCGACGGTACCATCGCCTCGGAACGCATTATGGCCATGCTCGCGGTCTTCTTCGCAATCTGTGCGTTGCTCGTGACAGCCATTGGCCTTTACGGAACGCTTGCCTATTCCACTGCGCGCCGCACCAGCGAGATCGGAATTCGCATGGCACTTGGCGCAAAGCCCGCGCAGGTCGTTGGTCTCGTGTTTCGGGAGAATGCCTGGATCGCTGTTTACGGGTCATTCGCCGGGCTCGTCGTGGCCTGGTTCACGGCGAGAGCGCTCACGTCGCTCCTCTACAGCACCTCTGCACGCGACCCCTGGTTGCTAATTGCCTCCGTCACGGTGCTTGTGTTCATCGCGAGCGCCGCATCCCTGGTTCCGGCCATTCGGGCTGCACGCATCGATCCAAGCGCCGCTCTCCGGGCGGAATGACGATCACTGCAGGGATTGTTCGGCAGCGGCAATAACACGGCCGGCGCTGCCGTCGGTCTCAAACACGACCAGCCGCATCTCGCCGTCCGACTTGCCTGCCTGCTGCACATTGGAGAAGTCGAGGCTCAGCGGCCGTCCATCGGCTGATCCTCCGTCCATCTCTTTCAGCATGCGCACGACCGCGGTGTGATGAAGCGTTCTTCCGGCATTCTCTCCTCGCCCGACTTCGGAGTGGGTTGCATTGGCGGCGAGAACGGCAAAGAGCTTTGCTCCTTTTGTCATCTCTGCGCGAACCGCGAATCGAACAGTGCCGTGATCCCAGCGCGCGTTCTCGATCGTTAAGCTCATCTTCGGCTTCGCCGCCGCCTTGCTCACGGCCGCGAGCATGGCCCGGCCATCACTGCCCACAAACTGCGTTGCACCGTCAACGACAGCCTGCGGCGTGTAGGCAGAATCCAGGCCGAAACGTCGGACGTAAGCTTCCTGCCTTTGTGTCATCGTGTCCAGAGAAAACGGGTCGCGCCATCCGAGGTGATTCCAGTAAGTGACGTGCTCGCTCATCACTATTGCTTCCGCACCAGGCGCGAATTGCTTTGCGTCCAGCTCCGCCAGAAGAGCATCCGCGGGCGGGCAGTCAGAACAACCTTCGGAGGTAAACAGCTCAACGAGCACTGGAGTGCGCCGGGGTGGTGGCGAACTCTGCGCGAGGACACAGAGCGGCGACAACCAACACACAGCGGAAATCAGCAATCTGATGTGACTGCGTGTTGAGGTTATTGGAGCGGAGCGCATACATCCTATGACTCAGGAGTGTGCCATAGGGTTACAGGGAATTCAAAGTAAGACAGCTGAATTGCACGGGCAGGATCAGCTCCGGTTATGCTGAACGCATGACCGGCTCTCGTGTTCTGCGGCTCTTATGTTTGTTCTGTATCGCACTGACCGTGAGCGCTCAACGTCGAGTCCGCACAGAGCCTGCTGTTCGAGTGACGCCGGCCTTTGTCGAAGCGGGTTCTCCGGAACTGATTACGGTCTCCTCGCCAGCCGCAAAGAGCATGGAAGGCGAATGGCTCGGCCACAAACTGGAGTTCTTCCATCGCGGGGATCACTGGATCGCTCTGGCGGGCGTCGATGTTGAAGCACAGCCGGAGACCTCGACTCTGCACATCACGGCGATGACCGCAACCGGTCCATGCGAATTCAGCCGAACAATCGAAATCCATCCTGCACACTACCGGACGGGTAGGCTTACCGTCGCTCCGAAATTCGTCGAGCCCGGCCCCGAAGAGCAGAAGGAGATCGCTGCTGACGCTGAAATCAAGGTGAAGCTTTTTGCCTCAACCGCACCGGAGCCGCTATGGCAAGGCGGCTTCCGCGCCCCTGTGAAGTTTCCTCCCACCGATAGCTTCGGCACGCGCCGCATGTTCAATGGCAAGCTCGCCAGCATTCACAAGGGAATGGATTTTCGCGCGCCCAGCGGCACAGTCGTACGCGCGTCCAACAGCGGAGTCGTTGTGCTCGCGCGGCATCTCTATTTCGAGGGCAACTGCGTCATCATCGATCACGGACTTGGCTTATACACACTCTCGATGCACTTCAGCCGCATCGATGTTCAGGAGGGCCAGCACGTTGAAGCGGGGGACAGACTGGGTCTAAGTGGCGCAACCGGTCGTGTGACCGGCCCTCATCTGCACTGGGCTGTGCGCTGGCAGAACGCCTATCTGGATCCGGCAAAGCTCTTGCGCCTAAATCTGAACACAGCTCGCTGAGAGCGAGAGCTAGCGCGACACGAGGTCTTCTTCGGCTTCAACCGGCTGCTTCACCGTCGAGGCCGGAGAGTTCGCTGTCTCGAGCCGCAGCGCCTTGAACGCACGGTAC
This sequence comes from Occallatibacter sp., assembly GCA_035496515.1. Taxonomy (GTDB): domain Bacteria; phylum Acidobacteriota; class Terriglobia; order Terriglobales; family Acidobacteriaceae; genus Telmatobacter. The sequence continues at coordinate 8,773 of DATJEO010000100.1, read as the reverse complement.
ACAAACCATCCCATGTGCCATCCGTCCATGTACTGGAAGGGCGTCTCGCCGGTCGTGTAGTGACCGCAGGGCAGAACGCGCTTCTCAAAGTTGAGACCGACGCGCGTGAAGGCGTCCACAACCTGCAGCGAGTATTCCTTGGGAAACGTCAGGTCGTAGTTCGCATAGACGAGCAATATCTTCTTGCGCAGTCCCTCGACTTCGTCACTCGCCATGCGGTCGTAGTAACTCACAGGGCTGATCGCCGACCACAACGCGCGCAACCGCGGCTGCGTAAGCCCTGCGTCTTCGAGAGCTTTGCGGATATGGCGTGTGCTCTGGCCCGCCCACACCACATCGCCAAATGCAGTGGAAGCGTGATTGAATGCATTCACCCGGATGCGCTTGTCGTGGGCGCTCGCAAGAAACGCATAGCAAGATCCAAGGCTCGTTCCCAAAACGCCGAACTGCTCGTACCCTTGCGTCTCAAGCCAATCAATGCAGCAGCGAATATCGACAACCGCCTGGCGGCAGGCTGATATGGTCCGGCCGATGTTCGCACTCACTGCGTAATCTGAGCGCTCCAGCTCTGCAGGCCGGCGAATATCGTGATACGGCTTCGACAGCCGCAGAGCCGAAATCCCCATGCGATTGAAGAACGCGCAGAGCGCGTTATGGCTGAACGCGTCGGCATTCCACTGCGGCATCACCACGATCGCCTGCTTTGGCCGTCCAGGGTCCTTGTGTTCCGGCGCGGGATACCAACGGGCGTTCACCATGTCGTTTTCGGGGTACGGTGTGCGCTCGGGCGAAGTAAAGCGCAGGAAGAAAGCTTTCGATGATTTGCCTTCCGCAGCCAGCCGCTTGATCTCCGCATCTTTGGCCAGCGTCTCCGGCCTTACGTTTGTCGGAAAAAGCTCGGGGTGCCGCTCTTCGAGCCGAAAATCTACCGGGCGTTCGTATCCAAAGAAGATATCGCTGTGTCGAATGAGCAGTTGGTTGATGCGGACGATCGCATCTTCGGCAACCGCGCGTGCCGCTTCAGGGCCAGGTAGGGCAGCGCTGAACCCATGGGACTCAAGGAATGGCTCGAGCCATTCGAATCCCCACTCCAGCGGGCGCACAATGCGGTTTTCATCGCGCGTGGTTAGCCGGGTTTCCCACTCATACATCCAGCGCGCGTACTGTTTCCTGAACATGTCCCTAGGTTCTAGTTTACCAGTGCCAGCGATTGCGCCTCTGCTTGCTCGCCTCGACGATAAACCAGAAAATATCGAGCAATGGGATGGCTGCGATGATTCCGAGAGATATCACGCAATAGAGGCACCACACGCCGAGGACATCGCGCTCGATGTGAGTCAAATAGAGTGAAAAACCAAGTCCCGCCAGCGAAGCGATCATAACCGCAGCCCGTTGTCGTGCGAGGCCAAGCCACAGAATTATCAGATAGCCGAGGATACCGATGAACGCGACCGGAATGCCTTCGATCACCGCATAGGAACTGTGGTTAACGACGCCGCAATCCCACTTCTCGTTGATCGAGCAGGGGCTCGTTGCCGTGGAATAATGCACCTGAAGCGCCAGGAAGGACACCACCGCACCTGCCAATGCAAAGACTGCAATGACGTATCGCATCGTGAGTCTGATGCTACCGCATTCCCACACCTGATGGAACCCGCCGGCTGCCGGTCCAGCCGAAAGGGTCCGAAGAGTCTCGTTGTTACTCTGCGCGCTAACATGGACAGATGGATGTTCCATCGGGCGGTGCACGGCGCATCGCATTCTTCGGCGGAAGCTTCGATCCTCCTCACATGGGACACCTTGGAATCGCCCGCGCCGCGCAGGCTGTTCTCCGGCTCGATACGGTGCTGTTCACCCCGGTAGGCTCTCAACCGCTGAAACCAATGGGGTCAAGCGCAAGCTTTGAAGATCGCGTCGCGATGACGGAGCTAGCGATTCGGGGGCTGCCGAATTTTGCGATTTCATTCGCCGATGCGCCCGATCCCTCAGGCGAACCAAACTACACGATTGACACGCTGCATCGGCTTCAAGCGCAATTTCCGTCCGCGCAGCTGTTTACCCTGGTCGGAGCGGATTCGTTTCTCAGCCTTAGCCGCTGGTATCGGGGATCTGAGATTCCGTTTGCTGCGCCAATAATCGTTGCGTCCCGGCCAGGGCAGCGTCTCGAACATCTGGCAGGGGAACTCCCCGATGGACTGAGCATCGTTGCAGACAAGCAATCGCACGAAAACCGGCCGGGAACGCTGGAAGTTTTCACGGTCCGAAACCCTTCGGGCGCTGAGGCTCCGTTTTACCTTCTCCCCGGGCTCCAGATCGAAATCAGCGCGTCGGAGATACGCCAGAATATCAGTGCCGCGCTTGATCGACTCTGCGCCGGGCACGAACTTCTGCCAGATGCGGTTTGCGATTATATCTCCGCGCACCATCTCTATCATTCAAACTAAGAAGCCGCCGATCGCTGAATCGAGGATCTGCAGAAACGCGATCTCGCAAGGGGTCGTAGCGGGCCGGAGGGCCATCGGACTCCCTGAATACAATCCCTGTTCTTTTGCTATACGATGACCGTGGAGAGATATCCCGCTGCATGAGTACAAACCCGGCGCACGAACAGACCCGCATTCTCGTCCAGGCTGCAGCCGCAGCCTGTGAAAGCAAAAAAGGTGAAGACACCCGGATTCTCGAGCTCGATCCTGTCGATTCTGGATTATCTGACTTCTTCCTGATCACTTCGGCTACTAACGACCGGCAGGCTGTAGCTATCGCCGATGAAATTGAGGGCCGACTCAAGCGGGAGTTCGGTGTGATGCCGCACTCGGTAGAAGGACGGCGTCAGGGCGACTGGATACTTCTCGACTATGTCGATTTCGTAGCGCACGTCTTCCTCACCGAGCGGCGCGCGTTCTACGACATCGAGCGTCTGCGCAAGTCGGCTCGCCCGCTTACCCCTGCTGAATTCGACGCGGAGCTCAAGCAGGCACTCGCGGCCAAGACTCGCGCAGCTCGAGGCAAGTCTGGCGATGGCGCGTCAGCCAAGAAGATCACAAAGGCCTCAAGCGCGGCGAAGACAAACGCCAGAAAATCCAAGCCAGAAACGGTGTCACCGAAGAAGCAGGCGGCCAAAAAAGCGGCAAAGAAGTAGCCTCGCAGCATAAGCAAAAAAGAATGGGCAGCCGGAAGCCGGCTGCCCATCTGCATTGCAGGAGTTGTTTAGAAGCTGAAGGTTCCCTTGAACTGGATCAGGCGTGGCGACGCATCGCCACCCAGGAACGCACCCAGAATCGAGGTTGGCGTGTTCGCGGTGTTGTAGATGGTGCCGGTAATTCCTGAAGTCAACTCGGCGTCAGGGATCTGGAAGTTGGCGTGGTTGAAGAGGTTGAAGAACTGTGCACCGATCTTCAGCCGGCCCGTTTCGATTCCCGGAATCTTGAAACCCTTGGCGACGTCCAGATCGAAATCGGTGTAGTTCGGGCCGTAGAGCTGGTTGCGGCGCTGCTGCCCGAAGTCCGTGGAAGGTCCAAAGTGCGAAGCAAAATCGCAGGGCGTGATGGTGTGGCTGCCGCCGCCGCAATGATGGTTGAAGTTGTTGTCGAGCTGTGCTGCCAGCGGCACCGCACCGTAGATCACGTCTCCGGTGTTATAGGTGACGGAGAACGGATAGCCGCTGTTATGGAATGCTGTCCCCGCGAAATCCCAGTCTCCGGCAATCGAGCGGAAGCCGTGATAGTGGGGCGTGGTGATCGCGTAGTTAGCACTGATATAGTGGCGCGTGTCGTAGTCGGCATTTCCGTAATTCTGGCTCAGATCATTAGGGTTGATCTGGCCCGACGCGTTCACGCCGAAAGCATCGAAACCACCGTTGGATGTTGTATCAAGCGCGTGGCTATAGGCGTAATTGAACTGCATACGAAGCCAGGCGATCCGGCTCGTAAAGGTTCCAATCACGCCGTTGTAGTTGGACCAGGAGCCGCTGTAATACTCCGTCACGGAGCCGAGCGCGGCATTGGGGCGGGTTGCAGGCAGACTTGCAATGGTGCCTCCCGGATCGTAGGCGTTGGGCATGTTCGCGACCGGCTGGTGATAGCTGCGATTTCCGATGTAGTTGACGGAGAATACGGTGTTTCGTGCAAGTGCGCGCTCAACGGACAGGCTCCACTCCTCGTAGATTGGCAGCTTGATGGTATGAGCCGTGGTGGTGATTGTGGGTCGCGAGAACACGCCTCCGGTGACATCGCGCAGGCTCAAATCCGGTCCACATCCGCTGTAGCATGCCCCCTGCGAGAAGAGTGATTGCAACGCATTGTTCGAGGTGACGGCCTGGGCATGTCCGCTCAAAGGATCCGCGGCGTCCAGGGTGATTGGGTTACCGTATGCGGCGCCCAGCACGGTAAAGCGGTCGACGTTCGGCATGTTCGCCATCAGGTCGCCCATGATCTGCGCTGGGAAATAATCGGCGAATATTCCAAAGCCGCCGCGAATCGTCGTCTTTCCATCTGCTCCGCCGGGGAGAAACGAGAATCCAATGCGCGGTTCGAATGCGATGTTCCGCTCCTCGAAAAACGCTTGTCTGCGACCGGAGGAAATCAGCTGATTGTAGGGCGTGTCAGTGGTGTTTGGGACATTGAAGAAGCTGTCGGACAGGCTGGAGACGCAATTCGTCAGACAGATCGGGTTGGAGTTGTGCTCGACACGGAGCCCGAAGGTGAGCGTGAGGCCCTGCACCGGCTTCCACTGATCTTCACCGTAGCCGCCCATCGTATAAAGCGCTACCGGCTCCGATAGACGCCGCGGAAAACGCTCGGCCCACTCATCCGAGAAGCCTGCGGCGAAATCGCCTTCATCAAAGATGAAGTTCTCTCCGCCGCCGTAGGCGATATTGTGCTCGCTGGGCGTGTAGTCCGTAATGTCGTCGCGGCGGAATGTGTAGCCGAACTTGATGGTGTGCTTGCCGGTTGTCCAGGTCGCGTCGTCGTTGAATTGATAGCCCGTGACATTGCGGCCCTGCGGAAATGCATAGTTCGCGCCGCCCACCCATGAAGACGCATTGACGTTAGCGTCCCAGTCACCGCCAGATGCGAAGCCCTCAGGAATAAGCGTGAACGGAATGTTGCTTGCGCCAAGCGCCGTTCCATTGGTGTTGGTGAAGATGGCCCGGTAGTAGCTTGCGTTGAAAAGGAACTGGTTGGTAAGGCGCGGAGTGAAGGTGTGGGTCCAGTTGATCTGGCCTTCATAGGAAGGCTGAGGGCTTTCCGCATTGAAGACAGGATCAAGGAAGCTGGTCTGCGTTGGCTGAACGCCCTTGTCTACCTTCGAGTGAATGAAGAGGTGATCGTTCTGACCGAGGTTGAAATCTACTCGATCGTTGACCAGCCACTCGCGTCCGAAGTTCGTTGTCTGTCCCTGCCAGATCCAGGTGCGAGGATCGTTCGGATCCGTGGAACCGGACGCCCAGTTCCGCGCGTTGTTGTAGTAGTTGAAGATCGTCTGATAGACCGGCGCTTCAGCTGCGTTGCCATTATCGGCAAGGTTGCCATAGGGAGCCAGTGTGGCGTCAGCTGTTCCGGGAGCACCCAGAACTGCTGCCTGAAATGCCGGACTCGGACCATAAGACTTCTGGTTCACGGGGATGATGACCCTAACTCCCTCCGTGTCAATGAAGCCGAAAATCTTGTCCTTCTTGATCGGGCCGCCAATTGCCGCCGCATACTGATTCGCGTTGTCGAAGCTGCGGGGAACGCCGGCCTGCTTGTTGAAATAGTTGTTCGCGTTCATGATCCGGCCATTCCACCAGTAGTGCAGATCGCCGTGCCACTTGTTGCCACCGGCACGCGAGATCTGGTTGACCTGCGCGCCTCCGAGTCCGCCAAAGGACGCGTCGTAGCTGTTGGTGATGACGGTGACGTTATCGACGTCGTTGTTGCCAAGCAGGAGGTTGGTGGCGCCCGAGTTGTTCAGGTTCAGATAAGGGTCGCCCTCGTAGCCGCCATTCACCGTGTAAGTGTTCGATGTGCCCGGAAGACCGTTGACGGAGAAGTTGCCGTAACCGCCCTGCGTGTTCATCACGGCGCCGGGGGTGGTCTGAGCAACGAAGGTCAGGTCATTTCCTGGATTAGGCAGGGTCTGAATCTGCTCGAGATTGAAGTTCGTCGAAATCTGGGCGTCATCGGTGTGCAGGATTTCGCCCGAACCCGCCGTAACTTCGACGGTGGTCGCAGCCTGGCCGACTGCCAGCTTGATGGAGACTGGAGTGACTTCGCCAGCGGCGACGCCGACGTTGGTGGTTGCTGTGCTGAATCCAGAAGAAGCTGCCGTTACCTTGTAGCGACCCGGAGGAAGCAGCGGCACGCGGAAATTCCCAGATGGGTCAGAGGTGACGGCCTTCTGCAGGTTGTTGTCGAGATTTGTTATGGTGACCTGTGCGTTTGGCACGGCAGCTCCGGATGCGTCGACCACGCTACCGGAAATGTCACCTGAGATGTTGGATTGTGCATAGCCTGCCGTAGATATACAGTTGGTCAAAAATCCGGCAGCAGTGAACAGACTCATAGCCAGGACCAACTCCCTGGACCGCATACAGCGCATACAAACTCCTCCAATTTGATTGCAAGCCAAAAAGCCCCCACCTTGGGGGCCCGGAAGCAATTCACACAATGTCTCGCTTGCGTCCACACGCATACTTGCGCACAGGGACGTACGTTCGCGGGGTGGTCTAACTTAAAACCGCGCTAAAAACACTTGAATGTAGGTCTTGCTTTGTCCCAAAGGCGTGCGGGGAAGTGCTGGGACACGTGCGTTAGGATTTATGCACGAGGTTTGCCACTCTGCACTCTCGAGTAGATATGTTGAGGCGAAAGGGATTACGCAGGTGCTGAACGGCGGGCGATTGTCGGCATCTATACGGATTTATGGATAAGACCGGTCTGAAATTCAGAAAACGGGAAGACTGCTGGATTCTTGCGTCGACGGATTGCCGAGAACGGGTGCTGCGCCAATCCAAAGAGTAGTCTCGCGTTCGCGCAAGCTTTTATAAAACAAGGGCGCTCCCGAAAGAGCGCCCTTCAAGTTCGATGAGAACATTCGGTTTAAGGGTTAGAACACGAAGCTTCCTTTCAACTGGATGAGTCTCGGTGAAGCGTCGCCGCCAAGGAAGGCGCCCAAAACTGAAGTCGGCGTGCTCGATGCGGCATAGATAGTCCCGTTCGAGCTTCCTGCGGTCACGTCAGCATATGGAAGCTGGAAGTTTGGATGGTTGAACGTGTTGAAGAACTGCACTGCGAGCTTCAGTTTGGCCGACTCCCACTTTGGAGCAACACGGAAGCTCTTCGAGATCGTTGTGTCGAAGTCGGTAAAGTTCGGGCCAAAGAGTTGGTTGCGACGCTGTTGCCCAAAATCTGTGGAACTTGTGAAGTGTGAGGCGAAGTCGCAGGGAGTATCGACATGTTCCTTGCCACCGCATTTGTGGTTGAAGTTATTGTCGATTTGTTTAGCCAACGCATAGTTGCCATAGGTAATGTCCGTCGTCCCATCGATAACCGAGAACGGATAGCCGGAGTTGTGGAAGATGGTGCCCGACAGCTGCCAGCCCTCGGTCAGAATTCTCGCTCCGTGGAAATGCGGAATCGTGAGGGCATAGTTCGCGCTGATGTAGTGACGAACATCGTAGTCTGCGTTGCCGTAGTTCTGCTTGAGATCGTACGGATTGATCTGCGAGTTGCTGTTGAGTCCGAAGGCGTTGAAGCCACCATTGGAAGTGGTATCCAGCGCGTGACCGTAAGTGTAGTTCAATTGCGCAGTGAGCCAGCCCAGACGGGTGGTCGCTGTCGCCTGAAGTCCGTTGAAGTTCGACCATGATCCGTTGTAGTACTCGGTCACAGAGCCCAATGCTGCATTTGGCCGTGCTAGACCCAACGAGGCGTTCGTGCCCTTCGCGTCATATGCATTCGGCAATCTGGAGACGGGCTGATGGTAGGAGCGATTCCCAACGTAGGTCGCACCGACGACTGTGTTCCTGGCTACCTGGTGCTCAATCGAAAGATTCCACTCGTCATACGTCGGCAAGTACACCTTGTGGGCGACCGACAGTACTGTAGGCCGGGCAAAGACTCCACCCGTTGCGCAATAAATACTCAAGGGATCAGGACATGCAGAGGCGCCTCTGTAGTACCCACCCTTCGGGAACAACGTTTGAAGCGCATTGTTTGATTCCACCGCGATCGCATGTCCACTGTCGGGACGCGATGCACTCATCGCAATTGGAAATCCGCCAGCTCCGATATATGCCGCGCCCAGAACTGTGAATCGATCCACGTTCGGTACGTTGGCAATCAAGTCGCCCATGATTTGAGCGGGGAAATAGTCGTTGAAGATTCCCACGCCTCCGCGGATGGTAGTTTTGGATCCCGATCCAAACGGCTGGTAAGAGAAGCCAAAGCGCGGCTGCACTCCCAGCGTCTGCTCCTCAAAGAAGCCTTTGGTCATCCCCGCCGAAATCAGCTTGTTGTAAGGCGTATCCCTCGTCGTCGGTAAGCTGCTGAAATCCTGACTGAGGTTAGAGACGCAATTGCTCCGGCACAACGGATTTGAGTCGTGTTCCAAGCGCAGTCCGAGCGTGAACGTGAGGTTTGGAAGTGGCTTGTATTGATCCTGAGCGTAGAAACCCTCGACGTACATTGCGATCGGTTCAGACTGGTGCAGGGGGAACCGTTCCGCCCATTGATCTGAGTAGCCTGCCGCGAAGTTGCCTTGATCGAAGACGTAGTTGGCACCGCCGCCAAAC
>DATJEO010000099.1:0-3902 GCA_035496515.1 Occallatibacter sp. | reverse complement strand
TCACTAGCATTCGGCGAGCACGTGCTGGCGGTTATGCCATTCGCGAAAATCTTCTTTGGCTCCGGGTTAAATAGATTTGAGGACACAGGCCGTCAGGCCGGGGCCGGGACCGGCTTGCTTGAGCAGGTTGGAGCAGACGAACGTCAACTTGACGCTACTCCCGTCTCCACTCTGGCGATTCACCTGGAGCGGCAGCAGTTTGCTGCACCTCGGTCTTACTGAACGGGCCCCATGTAGCGATCCCACCAGTTGAGGGCTTCGCGTACCACTTGTATACGGTAACGGCTGGAGACGTCATGCCCCGCGTCGAAGACCAGGTGCTGCTTCTGGGACGCCGGAGTGCCCAAGGACTGGAACAGCGGAATCTGGGACGTCTGCACGGGGAATGTGAAATCCTGGCCGCCGTTCAGCATCAGGACCGGCGTCCTTACGCGAGGAGCAAAAAAGTACGGATCGGCCTCTGGTGTCTGGAAGTTGCCGAGTCGCCCACCATCCAGGAGAACGGCTGCTTTCAGGCGGGGTTCTAACGCCAGGACCGTGGGGGCGAACGCAGAACCGTAGCTTTTGCCCGTGTATCCAATCTTGTCCCCGATGATGTCCGTGCGGCTGCGGAGGTAATCGACCGAGCGCATTACGTCCTGGACGAACCGGGTCCAGAATTGTCGCCCCTGCAGCGGGGTCATGACGCTCTTCCGTTCGGCCCTTCGCTCGTACGTGCCCGTGTAGATCGGATAAAGGACTGCACGTCCGCTGCGGATGATATAGTCCAGGACGGGGAAGTCCATTGGCGGCTCACTCGATGCAGACGAGAACATGTTGGCTCCCCCGATGAAGATGACAGCCTGATAGGGCGGGCGCGTATTCTTGGGCAGGAATAAGTATGCCGGAATCCGCGCTTGATCATAAGCAGCCCGATACGAGACGTTCACTCTGGTCCAATCCAGGGGTGTGTTGTCGGTCGAATGAACGGCTGGGCCGAAATCGACTGGATCGTAGGCGTACAGGCTCTGGTATGCCCGGAAGGTGTCATCGGAGATGGGCGGCTCTGAGCGAAGCACCTGCTCGCGTGGCCGGATGGGCGCTGTAAATTCACTCGCCAGAGGCTCGGTGGATTTCATGCACCGGAAGCCGTTGGTATCCGAACGGTCCCCTGAATCTGCCGCCCAAGCGTATGTGTACAGATAGGCGGGGTCCCGCCAAGAGCCGCCCAGAATGTAGTTCCGGCCGTCGCCCGTGGAGTTGGAAACCCACTCGCGGGCGTTCCCGGCAAGGTCCTGTGTGCCAAAGGGTCCCTTTTCGCCCCGGGAACCGACCTTGACGACGCCTGCTCCGTTGAAGTTCCCCACTTTAACGACGTAGGCAACCAAGCTGGGATCGGCGGCGCGAAACCAGTGATGCAGCGTCGGAAGTTGTTTGCCCTGGGCTGTGCAGTAGGCATCCGCTTCGAACCAACTCACCCCCGTAACGGCGAAATCATCCTGACCAGCGCGGTACGTCCCCGCTTCCCAAGTGGATGGGCCTGGGCGTCCGGTTGGGTCGCGAAAGGAACTGAATTCCGCTTTCCGGTATCCACCTTGATCGATGAACCTCTTGAACTCACGGTTCGTCACTTCTGTCGCATCCATCCAAAACGTAGAGATGCGGTCGATCGCGACGTTGCCCACCCCTGAAATATCCAGTGTTCGCCTGCTCGTGTTGATGAGCACCATGCCAGGCTCCGGCGGCCGCTTTGCAGAGAGACGATAGGTCTGATCGGCGGAGTTGTTGGAGGAAACGTCCAGGGAGGTTTCAATGTTCGGGCCGGAAAACTTGAACTGGTAGTAGCCTCGCGGAACCTTGGCGTTCTTCATGGGAGTCTTCCCCACCAGGCGCCAGTCCGCTTCCGGCGCATCCAGATCCTTGCGAAATACGTCGACGCCGGGCGGATCGCTCGAAAGGAAGATGTCCCTGCTCACTTCGCCCCACAGCCGGTGCAGCTCGGGGTTGGAGGGGTCCTGGGCCTCCACTTCCTGAAGAAGATTGAACGCGGCATTGAAACTGCCATTGGCGGCCAGTTCGCTGACGCGCGGCAGTTGCTCCCGCGCCCACCGGACTCGCGATTGCTGGCGAAACCACCATCCACCCAGTGCCACCAGAACAACGGCGGCGAGAGCCATCGCGATCCGCAGACCGGGCCGTGGCGCTCGCTTTGCAGCGGAGGCGCTCCGTGCGGCCGTTGGGGCCTGTAGGCAGGAGGACAGCCCCGAACGCAATTCCGCGGCGCTGCAGCGATTCTCCTTTTCCTTCTGCAGGCAGCGCGCGACCAGCTTGCTGACTTCGGGCGGCACACCCTCCACCTTGTGGTCCAGCGGCTCGGGCTGATCTCGCAAGATGGAACTCAGGAGCGAGAGCGTGGAACCGCCCTGAAAGGGCCTGGATCCGGCGAGCATCTCATAGATCACGATCCCGGTCGAGAAGATGTCGGAGCGTTCATCGAGGGCCTTGCCTTCGGCCTGTTCCGGCGACATGTAGGCAACGGTACCCATCACGGTTCCCGGGTTGGTCTGTTCCGCCGCGAGGGTTTGCGTGCCTATTTCCTCGGCGGAGCCCGCGCTTGCCTTGGGGGCCGACTTCGCCAAGCCGAAGTCGAGCACCTTCACGCCATCCCGCGTCAGCATGATGTTCTGCGGTTTTACGTCACGGTGCGTGACTCCGGATTGATGGGCGCGATCCAGAGCGTCGGTGATCTGGATCGCGACCGTGAGAGCCTGATCGAGCGGGAGCGCGCCCCTTGCGATGCGCGCCGCCAGCGTTTCGCCTTCCAGATACTCCATCACCATGTAGCCGCCGACGCCATCCAGAGTGCCGATATCGTAGAGCACGCAGATGTGCGGGTGGTTCAGCGACGCGACCGTACGCGCCTCGCGTTCGAAGCGCGTGCGCAGATCCACGCGCTGCGCGATGTGCTCGGGGAGAACTTTGATGGCGACGGTCCGATCGAGCCGGGCGTCGTGCGCTTTGTACACCTCCCCCATACCCCCAGCGCCAATCGCAGAAAGTATTTCGTAGGGGCCAAGTTTATCGCCGGCGGCCAAGGGCATGGGGGTAGTCTAACGTATCTGCTTGCGAGAGTCTGAGAAGAGGGGAAAGGGTGAGAAGAACGGGCGAGAACTATGCGCGTTTCTCGTTCGAACTGGTGACGCTAACTGGTTGATGTCTTGGAGCGGGAGACCGGGTGAACCGGCGTACCGCGGAAGGTTAGTAGATTTGAGGACACAAGCCGTCAGACCGGGGCTGGCACCGGCTTGGCTCGGCCGATGGCCTGCAGCAAATCTCGCAGTTCCTGGGCTTTCAGGGGCTTGGAGAGGTAGTAGTCCATGCCAGCCTGCATGCATTTTTCGCGATCGCCGCTCATGGCATGAGCAGTAAGAGCGATGATCGGAACGCGTGGACTCCCCAACGCCTTTTCTCTGTCACGAATGGCCCTGGTCGCTTGGAACCCGTCCATTTCAGGCATCTGGACGTCCATCAGCACTGCGTCGAACTCTCCTGACCCGTGCTGGCTCACCGCCTCCAGGCCGTTCTGCGCCAAAACCACGGAATGGCCCATTTTCACCAACAAACGGGTCGCCAGGTGCTGGTTCACAACGTTATCCTCGGCCAGCAGGAGGGAGAGAGCCCGCTCTGCCAGCGGTTTTGCAACGGAGCGGGTCTCGGGTTCCACACGTCCCGGAGCCAAGACGAGCTGTACATTCTTTAGTAATTCATTTCTGTCGATAGGCTTGCTGATAATCGTTCTTATGCCCAGCCTTTGCCACTCAGAGCGATGGGGGTGATGTCCTAGCGAGGTCAAGAGCAGGATGGGCACACCCGCTGCCAGATTCTCTTCCGCGATTCTCTCTGCCAGGGCGAAGCCATCCATG
>DATJEO010000098.1:0-20143 GCA_035496515.1 Occallatibacter sp. | reverse complement strand
TGATCTCCATCAAGATGTATGGATCAGTGCTTGCACTCTGCACGTCAGTCATGAGCCCTCAACGCTGTGCGGGTGACATTCAGCCCAGCTCGCGTGTTCTGTCGACCTGAGCGCGCAATTACACATTCAGGCAGCGCGAAGCTGGCCGGATTCTCGCTTTGCAATTGGATGCGTATTGCGATTCGAAGAGGGATGAGGAGTTTACCCTTTGGTAACCAAAGAAGGCACCTGGCTGGTCTGACCTGATAGAAGTGGTGAGCCCGCTGGGACTCGAACCCAGGACCCACGCCTTAAAAGGGCGTTGCTCTACCAACTGAGCTACGGGCTCACATCGACGCAAAGTGTTTGCACTTAATCACTTCGCACAATCAGAGATCGCCGCAATCGGGGACGATTGCAGGCATCCTTACGTTCAACTTTACCAGATACTTATCCGCTCACAGCGTTATCACTGGCGAGAAGAGGTTTTTTGTCGTCGGGCAGAAAGAGAGGGCCAGGATGAGCAAATGATCACCCAGACCTTGGTGCTCGACATTGGACGCAGGCCGCAGCTTTATGACCTTCAGCACTCCGCTGCGCGCGCTCGAATCCTGCTGGCAGGTTTTAATTAAAGATATCAATATTTGCTATTGAAATAATCATAATTATTGATTATGTTGTCTGTGCTAGCAGAAAACTGAATGAAAAGCACTCAAAAAACGGGCTCAGATTGGCAGGAGGTGCTTCGCATCGCCCAGGGAACTCCCGTGGTGATCGAGCGCGTGAGAATCCCCGAGAAGGGACTCGCAATCGAAGGCGAATTCACCCTGCCGGAACTTGCTCGCCTGACGGTGGAAGATCAGGTCTTTGTGACCGCCTTTTTGCGGTCGCACGGGTCGATCAAGGAGATGGAACAGGTTTTCGGGGTAAGTTACCCAACCATCAAGGCGCGGCTTAACCGGATCGCCGGTCAGTTGCAGTTTGTTGAGACCAATCCTGCACCGGGACGGGCCGAGGTTCTGGAGCGGCTGAAGAACGGGGAATTGTCGGCTGAGCAGGCCATTCAGGAACTGGAGGCTTTGAAATGACTCCGAACTTTGCAGTCGTTCATGTGAACTGGGTACACGGGCCCAATTTCCGGCTATGGCTTCCGCTGTTTCTTTTGTGGATCCCTGCCATTCTGCTGGCTCCGTTCATTTTACTGGCGCTGCTGATCGCGTGCCTGATTTCGGGTGTGGGCTTCGGGCAATGCGTTGCGGCGGGCTGGGGATTGCTGTGCAGTTTGCCGGGAACAGATGTGAGGGTGGCGACAGAAGGAAACAAAGTACTGGTTCGGATTTTGTAGGGGTGATTTATGGACAACGATCGAGGGGCGATTCTGGCGTTGATTGCCATGGGACGGATCTCGCCGGCAGAAGCAGAGAGACTGCTGGCCGCATGGAATGAAAGCCGGGAGACAGCATGGATTCTGGTTGCCAGTCTGGGATTCGTGCTTCTGGCTCAACTGCACATGCACGAGTTTGTGCCAATCTTCAAGCATTTGATCAGCGCGCAGATTCCGGCTCTGGCCAAGATGCTTATGCCGGTTATTGGCGGAATGGGAGGACTGCTATGAACGAGAACAGGCGACAGATTCTAGAGATGCTTGCGGCGGGGAAGATCACGGCGGATGAAGCGGACCGGCTGTTGGCTGCGCTCGATCCCGGGCCGGTTGCAGTGGGCCAGGGAAGCTCGGGAACAGGCGCGAACGGCAACGCCAGGAATACGGCGGCCAAATCGGTACCGAAGTACCTGCGCGTGCTGGTCGAAGCCGACGAGTCGATGACGGGGAATAAGGGACTCACCACGGTGAATGTACGTGTGCCGATGCAACTGCTGCGCGCTGGTGTGCGGCTTGCCGCGCTGATTCCGCAGCAGGCGCACAATCAGCTTGACCAGGCGCTCTCGAGCCATGGGGTTCCCCTAACGCTCTCGCAGATCAAGCCGGAGAACCTCGAGGAACTTATTGATCATCTCGAAGACCTCACCGTCGATGTGGACGGCAAGGAAGGGAACCAGACCAAAGTCCGAGTCTTTTGCGAGTAGTCCGACGGGTGGACAGGGGGCCGCGAAGGGTCAGCGTTCGATCAGCCGCGTCGCAAAGGCTTCTGCATTGGCACTACTTGAACCGTAACGTCGCGCACCTCGGCGAGGAAGCGGTTGAGAACCGATCCTCGGAGAAGGATATCGAGCCGCGACCGGACCGGCTGCCCGAAGATTACGTGCGAAATGCTCTCCTGCTGAGCGAAGCGAATCAGGGCATCGGCAACGTTTTTGTCGTTGAGGGTCACCACTTGCGCGCCCAAATCTTTGGCCATGCGGCGGTATTCCTCGATGCGCTGAAAAGCTTCAGGATCGCCCTGGCCCTTGTCTTCATCGGGGCGATTAACGTAAACGGCGTACCAGTTTGTGGCGAGGCGTCCGGCTACGCGGGCACCTACGCGAATGAGGCGCTCGGTTCCGGGACGGGTGCTGAGGCAGACCATGACCTTATCGGGGATCGGCGCCTGTTCGAGGCCCTGCGTGCGACGGTAGTCGGCGGCGCGGTTGCTTACCTGCTCGGCCGTGGCACGAAGCGCGAGTTCGCGAAGCAGATTGAGATTGCCTTTGCGGAAGAAGTTGGCCAGTGATTGCTCGACTTTTTCCGGGGCATAGATTCTGCCTTCTCTAAGCCGATTGCGGAGTTCCTCTACAGTGATGTCGACGTTTACGACTTCGTCGGCGCGCTTGAAGAAACTGTCGGGCACGGTCTCGCGGATCACCGTGTTGGCTGAGCGATTGACGGCATCATTCAGAGTCTCTAGGTGCTGAATGTTAACGGCGGTCCAGACATCGATCCCCGCATCGAGCAGTTCGAGAACGTCTTCATAGCGCTTGCGATTCTTGCTGCCTGGGACGTTGGTGTGCGCCAGGTCGTCGACAATTGCAACCTGCGGACGCCGGGAAAGCACTGCATCCACGTCCATCTCTTTCAAGTCGACGCCGCGATATGGAATGGTGCGCAGAGGAATGACTTCAAGATCACGGATCTGATCGGCGGTTTCCTGCCGGCCATGTGGTTCAACCAGGCCGATGACGATGTCCATACCCTGCTTGCGCTTGAGGTGTGCGTCGGCAAGCATGTGGTAGGTTTTGCCGACACCGGGCGCAGCACCAAGGTAGATGCGCAAGTGCGCTGGTTCCTGCTGTCGTTCGAGGTGAAGTTCGGCCATGGGCTAGCCCACCTCGACAGGATGCGGAACGGCGGCTGCAACGGACACCGGCAAAGTGAAGCGAAAAGTAGTGCCGTGTCCCAGGCGGCTTTCAACAGCAATCTGGCCACCGAGTGTCTCTACCAGGCGGCGAACCAAGGCGAGGCCCATGCCTGTGCCGCGTTCTGAGAAGGGATTGAAGCGGTCGAAGATGTTGGCGAGCCGCTCGGCTTCGATGCCCCTGCCGGTATCTCGAACCGTAAACTGCACGTACTCCTTCATCTCTTCGGCCGAGAGCAGGATTTCGCCGTCTTGCTGCGTATACCGCAGAGCATTGCCGATGAGATTGTCGAGGATGGTGCGAACCGCTCGCCTATCCGCCAGGACGAACGAGAGATCCGCAAAAGCGGTCACCTCAATGCGAACACCTTTCGCGCCGGCTTCGTCGATATGGCGATTGCGCGCATCGTCGAGCAGCAGTCGAGGCCGCAGACGCTCCAATTTCAATTCGCGTTTACCGCTGTCGAGCTCCGCGACTTCGATCAGGTCCGCCATCAGGTCCTCAAGTTTCTCCGACTCGCTGCTGGCTTCCGCTACAAGCTCCGTCTGCAACGGGAGAAGTTCGCCGGCAAAACCCTGCTGGAGAGCATAGAGGCCGCGACGTATCTGCAGAAGGGGGTCGCGAAGCTTCTTGCTTGCTACGGAAATGAACTGCGACTTGAAGCGATCCGTGTCCTGCAGCGAGGTAACGTCTTCCAGGGTGGTCACAGTCCCAAGGAGGCGCCCGTCGGAGTCGCGCATCGGAGTGGTGCGCAGGCGGTAGCTCCGTGACTGGCTTCCAATTCGCATTGGGAGCATGGCGGCGTCGCCTTCAACAGCCACAGCCTTCTGCATGGAGATTGCGTCGCGAATCGCGCTCAGAATCTTGTCCCCGCCCGGAGTATTGGTGAGGCCCATCCGATCCTTCGCGGCTTCTCCCAGTATTTCGGCGGCCGCTTGGTTGAGCTTCAGGATGTGGCCCTTGGAGTCGGTGACGATGATGGGCTCAAAAATGGATTGGAGAACCGCGTTCGAGAGCTGGTACTCCATCTGGCGGCGCCCAGCCTCCGTGTCGCGCAGATCGCGCAGGCGGACTGCGATGCGATTCAGCTCAGCCGCGATCACGCCGAAGTTGTCGCGGCTGCCCCATTCGACTCGATGCTCGAGATTGCCACCCGCGATCTTCTTGAAATCATCAGCAAGGACGCGGATGGGATGCAGGACAAGCACAACCATGACTATTTCGACGAGAATCATCGAGACAAGAATGGCAATGGCAAGATTCAACTGGCCAGCTGCGGCGAGCGCACGGTGTGCGGCTGCCACAAGGCCTATGCCGAGAGCGGCAACGAGAAAACAGCCGAGAATCAATCGCTGCGATAGGTTCAGCATCTGCCGGCTCCGAAGTGAGGAGGAGCCACACTCTCATTTTCAGGTATCCACCCTCAAGGTGCAAAACGCATCTCCATATCGATGTAAGCTGGCCAGAACGCCGGATTGGAGGATTTAGTGCAGCGTCGGCAAATGATGCAGATGATGGGTTGTTCCGCAGCGGGCTCGGCTCTGAGTCCCCTGGCGAAGGCACTGGTAAGCGGGCCGGCATCAGTAGAACCGGCTACTCAGCCGACTGCCACGCTGAAGACTTATCAGTCTCTGCGCTTTGGGTGCTCATTTCATTTCGGAATGCCAAACTTTACGGGCGACGATTACGATGTAGGGTCGGCGCCCGCAAGCACCTACAATCCCACTCACCTCGATGTTCGCCAGTGGATCAGGGTCGCACACGATCTGGGCGCGAAGTACGCGATTCTCGTGGCCAAATATATGTCGGGGTTCTGCCTCTGGCCATCGAAGGGCTATGACTACAACGTCAGCAACAGCGGCAACAAGACCGATGTCGTGAGGGCATTTGTCGAGGCGTGTCACGAGTACGGGCTGCGTGCGGGCTTCTACTACTGCATTCTCGATCCGCACAATGAAGGCAAGTTCGATTGGGACGCATTGATTCCTGAGAAGTACTTTCAGCTGATTAAGCAGCACATCACCGAACTGCACTCGCTCTATCCCCACACTTTCTACCAGCTCTTCGACATCACCTGGAAGCTGACGCCGCCGCAGCGATCGGAGCTATACAGGCTTGTGAAGCAGCTCAACCCAGACTGCGTTGTCGTAAACAACCAGGGATTCAAACAGAGCCGGGTCAATCAGGGACGGAGTTGCGAGGCGGCAAGCTGGCCCACGGACGTGATCAATGGCGAAGACACGCTGCCGCCGCTCGAAGGACACGATCCGCATGTGCTGTACGAAAAGGAGCCGTATTACTTGCCGTTCGAGACGTGGCTGCCGACCGGGCCCATTTATCCGCCGATGCCCTGGATGCATACGTGGTTCTGGCATCCGTGGTACAAGACGCAGAGCGCTGAAGTGATCGCGAAATCATACGAGCTGTGCATGAGCGGCAATACGAACCTTCTGCTAAACCTCACGCCAGACAACACCGGCCGCCTGCCGGATGAGCAGGTAGCTACGATGCATCGCGTAGCGGAGCAGGTGCACAATCCCAAGTCAAAGTGCTGATCGATTTCGCGTGCGATCAGTTCCGGACTGGAGCGGGGATTCGGCATACCACGAATGAGTCTCTGTCGTATGGACAATCGAGGGTGGCGGGCGCCGCGCCGTGGATGACGGTCCAACTGACCTCCGGATACTTCTGCCGGAGATTTTCAAATTGAGCGGTCGAAAAGTGATTGAGGTCATAAGTGGCGTCGCTCATCTGCTTCCATTCATCGGCCAGTTCGGGGAACAAAGAAACGACTCCGCCATCCTTGTAGTAGTCGGCCAGCGCGGAGCGTTCGGAGATGGAGCGGAACCCATGTACATCCATGGGGGCGTCCTTGAAGTACCGGGAATCTACCGCGAAGACCGCGTCCCCAGGCGTATTGGAGCGGATCCAAAGAAGGGTATTCACCCAGGGGTTCCTGCTGGCGTCGGAAGGGAGCTCAATGTGCGCACTGTGCGGGTACGTGTTACGGGCGCTTACAGCCATGCCGATGGCGAGCGGAATGAAGAGGGCGATGGGCACCCATTTCCGATCCTTGGCCAGGTACTCTCCGATCACTCCCGCGAGCAAGAGTACAAAGAGAAGAGTTATCAGGTGAAATGAACGCAGCGGCTGAATCCGGGCGAACATCTCGAAATCCGGCGACGAGCACAGGAAAGCTGCTGACCCGATTGAGATCAGTCCGAATGGAATCAGGGCGAGAGCCACTTGTCTGAAAGCGGGTCGCGTGCCACGCAGGTCGGTTCTCCAGAGCCAGGCGAGAATGACGAGAGGTGCGAGAAGTCCCAGCCAGTGATACCAGGTCCAGTTGTATAGGAAAAAGTAGTCTCGGGAGAAAAGCGCCTCGCGATAATTTCCCCGCGCAGGAGAGAGATGAAATCCGCTGGGAATGAGTGCGATTCCGGAGACTGGAATGGGCAGAGGTTCGCGAACCCGGCCTTTGATGCGTTCGGATGCCCAGGTCACTGCCCCAAGGAACAGGATGTACATCACCATCTGGGGATGGAAGAGGGCTGTGAGTGCCACGGCAATTCCGGCGAAGGTATATCGATGTTCAAGGACGCAGGTGAAAGCAATCAGCGCGAGCGGCGTCGAGAATGAGCGGGCGGTCAAGTAGGGATCGATGAGAAGAAGACCGGTGTTGGCGGCCGGCATCGTAAGGACAGCGGTGGCAACAAGCATCGCCGTCCAGCGAGCACGAGGAGACGAGAAGCAGGCAGCCAGAAACAGCCAGCACGAGGAAAGAGTCGCGAAAAGGCTCACCACGTACCAGGCAAAAACTGTCCAGTCGATCGACAGTCGAGTGAGTTTAGCGGTGCCCGCGAGAACAGATCCGAAGAGTGACAGATTTCCGTGCGATAAAAAGAATTCGCTTGCGTAAGGGTAGAGATTGGGATGAAGGAGTTTGGTGGCCGCCGGCATATAGATCTCGGCATCTTCGACCCCGAGATGGTATCCGCCGATGATGAGAGCTGCAGCAGTGAGAGCAAGAATGAGCAGAAGAGGAAAACGCTCGCGATGGTCGATCGTGCTTTCTGACTGCAAAGAGATCCTCCGTGAAGCATTTAGATGGTGCAACCCGGGATGGAGTACACCAGAGATGGAAAGTCCGCGGAACTAAGGGATACGACACACTGAAAGTTTCTGGTTGTGCCATCGACAATCAAGCCCCTGAGGCGCGGGATAAGAGACGAGCGCCCAATCGACACCAAAGTCGCGCTTGAGTCGCTGGAAGTCAGCCAAATCGAAGTTTTGCCACTTGGAAGCTGCATCGATCTGCTTCTCCCAGTCGGAGGCGAGTTCTGGGACCTGGGTTACCACTGCGGTATCTTTGACTTCATCCGCGAGCTGGCTGCGGTCCGCGAGAGCCCGGAAGCTGTGGTAATCCTCGCCGGGCGCCTCCAGGTATTTTGGGTTCAGCGCGAAGTAAGCATCCCTGGGCGTGTTGTTGCGGATCCATTCGAATGACTCGAGCCAAGGGTTGCTTGAGCGGGTCCCCGGAAACTCCAGGTGCGGACTTGCCGCGAAGAGCACTCGCTGGGACGCGTACATTCCAAAACAGGTGATGATGAGGAATGCAGCCCAGCGAAGAGCACTCGCTTTCAGGAAGTATCTGCCAATGAGGCATCCACCGATGAGCACCATGAAGAGATACACGAGATGGAGAAAGCGCATCGGCTGCATGGGCATGAGGCGCACAAGAGCCGGTGATCCGGTCACGAGCATCGATGCAGCCTGGTGAACCACTCCATAGGCGAAGACCGCGAGACCGAACCGCGCGAGCTTAGCCTCTCCGTGTTTGAGTGCCACGCGCCAGAGGAGCCAGAAAAGGACGAGAGGACCGATTGCGCCGAGCCACTCATACCAGGTCCAGCGATAGAGAAACATGTAAGTGCGGGTCTCAAGGGCTCGATGCCAGCTTGGCGTTGGAGACTCGAAGATCCACCCGAGCGGGATTACAGAGGCGAGCGCATCTCTCAGCGAACGCAGCCATGCGTGCACCGGTTCGAGCAGAGCCATGGTGAGAAAGAAGCAGAACGAGATTCCGAGCAGGGCCATGATCGGATGCAGGACAAAGGAGACAAGAAGAAAAGGGACCGCCTGCCAGCGCTTGTCGCGAAGAATGCGCGAGACCGCGAGAAGCACCAGAGCGGTGGCCATATTCCGCGGATGCAGGTGCTGGTCTGCCAGGTAAACCGCCGTGCCAGAGACCGGAAGCGTGAGCATCGCTGTGGTGAGAGCGACTCCAGCCCATTGCACTCGCTCGTCTTCGAAGAACGTTCGAGCAATGCTCCAGCAAGCTGCGAGGATCACGAATATGGAGGTGAATTGAAAAAGGAGCTCGGTGCCTGCGAGCGGGATGTGAGTAAATCGAACGAAACCCGCAATCCATCGATCGAACAGCGTGGCTTGAAGCTGCAGGCGAAAGAAGTCCGAATCATGAGGGTAGAGAGTCGGATTGAGGTCGCTCTTCACCGCGGTCAGATATACCCCGTCATCTTCAGTACCGGGGTGATAGCCCATAACGGCAAATGCGAGTAAAGAGAATGTCAACAGCAGAAAGAGCCGAATCTTTGAACTACTGAACAGCTTCAGGACAAACGCTCCTAAGAACAGAAATAGGCAGAGGCGGTGCAAGTGGTGCAGGTTTTCAGACGATCAGGGAGCTGGGTGCTGAACGTCTCGAAGGACACGGCAGGCAGCGATAGCAGGACTGGCCCAACCGGTATAACAGTGAACAGTTGTTTAGACGATAATGTAAGTGATTGGATGAGAGCCAGATAAAGTATTTTGAAGATGACACAAACGTCATTTCGCATTCGGAAATCCGGTCAAAAGACAGCACCTGAGATGGTTAGGGAACTCAAAAGTACTGCGGAGGCGGTATATCCAACTGTTGAACAAACGTCTATACTCCCGTAGATATCCCCTCTATGGTGACCGCAGCCATAAACCCGACTCGCCCAGCCTCCGCGGATGCCCTGGAGACCGTTTTGAAGCCGATACCCCTGTACGGGGGGCCCAAGACGGCGCTTATCATCCCCACGCTTCGGGAGGCCGCGAACATTCCGGTGCTGCTGGACCGCGTCCGGAGGGTGCTGGACCCGGTCGGGATAAACTACGAGATCCTGATCGTCGATGATGATAGCCGGGACGGCATCGAAGAGACGGTAGCCGAGATCAGCCGCAAAGACCCACGCGTTCAGCTGCTGGTCAGGAAAGGGAAGCGGGGACTTTCGGGCGCGGTTCTTCATGGCTGGATGCACACGGATGCGGTCGTCATAGGCGTCATGGATGCGGACCTGCAGCATCCGCCGGAGCTTCTTCCGGATCTGATCTCGAACATGCTAGGCGGTTGCGATCTTGTCATCGGAAGCCGGTATACAGATGGTGGCGGTCTTGGTGCGTGGAATCCTTTTCGCAAGCTGATTTCGGCGGCGGCCGTGTGGGTTACCTGGCCCATTCAGCGCTCAAAGCTGCGCGCGAAGGATCCGATGTCCGGGTTCTTCTTCGTTCGGCGCGATTGTTTGAACGGAATCGATTTTCAGGAAGAGGGATTCAAGCTGCTCCTCGAGATCCTGGTGCGGGCGCGACTGAAGTCGGTGCACGAGGTGCCTTTCGCTTTCGGACATCGCTTCCGCGGAGCAAGCAAGGCGAACTTGAAGGTGGCTATCGATTATGGCAAGCTGCTGGCGCGGCTCTACAGCATCCGCTTCAGCCGCAAGCGCCCGGTTCCAGTCAGCTCATTCCAATAGTTGCTGCTCGTCAGAGAGCAGGCATCGTCAGACGCAGCACAAGGAACGCCGCCACTCCCAGAAAGAACACCAGCGCCATGCGAATGCCGGGTTCACGATTAACCTCGGGGACGAGATCGCTTGCGCCCACGTAGAGCGCGACACCTGCTGAGACCGGCAAGCCAAACGGCATCCACCTCGGAGCCAGCTCAATGACGAGCACGCCCCCGATGGTCGCGACGGCCAAAGCCACAGCAGCGGAGAACGCCGCTCTCCGGCTGCGCCCGCTGGCAAGCATGACTGACGCCATGGTGAATCCTTCCGGCGCTTTGTGCAGGAAGATGGCGATGAAGATGAGCCAGCCGAGGGCGTTGTTCACGACGAAGCCAGAACCGATGGCAACGCCGTCGAAGAGCGCGTGGACGCTTAATCCGCCGAGGACGGAGTAGCCGGTGCGCGCAGAGACGAACTCATCGTGGTGGGTTTCTTCGCCGTAATGAAAATGCGAGATGATGGTGTGCTCAAGCAGGTGTACGACACAGTAGCCCAACATGATGAGCACGGGGCCGAGCGTTGGGTTGAGCTTCAGGCTCTCGGGAGCCATCTCGAGCAGGGCCACGGCCATCAGAAAACCCGCGCCCAGGGCCACGAAATAGCGCAGATATCGCTCGATGCCGCGCGCGCGGACGAGGACGAACCCACCAGCTACTTCTGCCAAAGCGGCGAGTACACCGAGCGCCACCGAGAGTTTGAGCATTCTTGCTTACCTTACCCGCTGTGGATTAGCCGCTATGACGGATGTGCACGACATCGCCGTCCTGCACGACGTACTCTTTGCCCTCGAGACGGAGAGTTCCCTGGGATCTTGCCGCAGCTTCGCTGCCCGCCGAGAGCAGGTTATCCCAGCGAATCGTTTCGGCACGGATGAAGTGGTGCTCGAGGTCGGAGTGAATTGCCCCCGCCGCCTGCGGTGCCTTGGAACCAGCCGGAACGGTCCAGGCGCGGCACTCGTCTTCGCCGGCGGTGAAAAAGCTGATGAGTCCGAGAAGTTCGTAGCTTTTGCGGATGAGGCGGACGAGGCCGCTCTCATGCAAGCCGTAGCTTGAAAGGAAGTCGGCGGCTTCGGCTTCATCCATTTCAGCTAATTCGGCTTCGACTTTGCCGCAGATGGCTGTGGCGCCGGCATTGGGCCGGCGAGCGGCATCGGTGAGCTTGTAACGTTCGACGGCGGAATCAAGATCATCGCCGAGGGAGGCGCTTTCGCCGATATTAACCGCATATAGAACAGGCTTTTGCGAGAGGAACATGAAGCCTTTGATCAGCTTCTTTTCTTCCTGAGTCATCTCCAGTTCGCGCAGAGGCTGTTCCTTTTCGAGAGCCTCTTTGGAGCGGAGAAGAAGCGCGTGCTCGCGCTCGAGTTCAGCGGAGCGCATCTTCTTCAGGTCCTTCTCAACGCGCTCGAGCCGCTTCTCTACCTGGGTGAGATCGCTGATCATCAGGTCAAATTCCACGTTCTTCACATCGCGAAGCGGATCGATGGCGCCGACATGCGGGATCGAGTCATCTTCGAAAGCGCGGAGGACGTGAATCAAGGCATCGACGTTTCGCAGACTGGTGAGGAAGGCTGTTTCCTTCAGCGCCTCCTGTCCGATGGCGGCGACGTCAACGTACTCGACGGTGGCGTGCGTTGTCTTTTTAGGGCTGTAGAGAGCCGAAAGCTTGTCGAGCCGTTCGTCAGGAACCTTGGCGACGCCGATATGAGCTTCGCGCGGATTGGAGTAGCCTTTGTCCTCGAGCTTTGCCTTGGTGAGGATCTTGAAGAGCGATGTCTTGCCCACCTGGGGCAGACCAATGATGCCAGTTTTCATGAAGTTCCAAGTATGCCCCTGCACGATACTTGCGCGCTGAAGGGCCTCTTCGATGATACAAGACAGGGATTGGGAACGAGGGGGATGAGGGAAGAGCGACTAGCTTCGGCGTTTGGTGAAGCGGAGTGCGGTTAGAGCCGCTGAGACGGACGCAACTTTTGTGTCGACGATGCCGGTGGCGAGCGCGGTGGTGCGGACGAAGTTTTCGCTGAGAGGGTGGACGGTGCCTTTGCGCCCCGAATGCTTGGGGTAGATGAACCAGATCGGGGTTCCGGCTTTGAGTTGATCCGTGGCGCGGATCAGGGCGGATTGCAGTTCGGCCGGCGTGTCTACACGAGCGAGGATCAGGTCTCCTTTTCTGGTGGAGACAGCTTTGGCTTCGGCGAGGGCCACATCGAGAGCCGCATCGTCCACGCGTCCGATCATCCAGACGGTTGTGTCGCGCGTGATGCCCAGCTTCCTGGCAAGCGTGGGCGGCGGCTTGAGGAGAGCATCGGCCCACTTGACCGCAATGTCGGAGCCAAGTGAGAGAGCGACGGGGTCGCCCTCGACCGTGAAACAGAGCTGATCGCGCTCTGCCTTTACCGATTTCATCGTCGCGATGGGAACACGCCGCTTCAACTCGCCGCGCAGGATCAGCTCGGGCGGCTCGATCAGAGCCTTGACGATACTCTTCTTGCCGTTCCAAACACACGTGCAGGTCGCTTCACGCCCCATACGTACCTCCCCGGAGTGAACAATTCTGAGGGGCTCAGCGGTCCGAGCGCAATGAGTATTTCGGAAGCAGATCGATCAGGCCTTCTCGCGCGCTGACTCTGCCCAGGCGACCAGCACTACGGTGGTGATTCCCAGCAGCAGAATCACTCCTTCGACCCGCTCGCTGCGGTTGTGGAGTTGGTTGAAATGCACGGTCGTCGGATTATTGACGTCGGTCGTGTCGATCTCTCCACCGGCAGCGAGACGATCACGCTCCATCGAGGGAATGATCCCGTATTGCGAATAGGCTGTGCAGGCAAGCATCAGGACCGCGAGCGCCATGGGCGCCAGAACGGTGCGTGGCTTGTAGATGTGCCATGCAGGCGCAAGGGCCAGAAGAGCAAGCAGTACAAGGCCGCTGACGATGCCTATGCCATGAAGAATGCGGAGTAGTTCGCCGACGATGGTGCCGGCGGTATGCGTGGCACCCTGCAATGTCCCAAATGTGATTGCAGCAACAACCGGGAAAAAGATTTCAGCGCCGAGCCACACGATCAGCGCGAGATAGAGCAGCGTACGCAGCAGGGTCTTCATGGAAGCAGTTCTCAGTGTTCAGGAAACAGAGATCAGAAACAGTTACCAGTTGCCAGTCTTCAGCTCTCGGCATGAGCGTCGACGTGACTATGCTCTCATATCGGGTTGATGGTTCAACGAGGGACTGCATTGGTGAACCGTCACGGATCCCTGAACCCTGACCTCTAGTTTTTCTTCAACGCCCGTCTCAGGACGACTTCGAGTGCTGCTTTGGTCTCCGCGTACTCCGCAGGTGTGACTGCGCCAGTCAGCTTGTCGCTCTCGAGGGCGAATAATTCTTCTTTGAGTGCAGCGAGAAGAGAGCCGTTCTTGCCTGCGGGTGCTGCGTGGTGCGATGTGGAGGAATAGGCAGTGCCCGTCGCAGGCGTACCTGTAACCGGAGCTGACGCAACTGGAACTCCTGCAACTCCCGACGGTTTGCGCAGCAGAAATGCAGCCGCAGCGACAAAGACGAGCGCGAGTCCGCCAAGGATCCACCACTTATATTTGCTCAGCGGGTCGGGGGTGTTGATGGGCTCTCCAATGCCGCCGCCAGGTTGGCCACCTGGCTGTGTTCCGGCCTGTCCGCCGGCGCCTTGATCTTCACGCGGCATGGAACCGCTGCCGGAGACCGTGAACTCAAGCGCCTTACCGGGTTGCGCGTTTCTCGCGACGAAGGTTTGAATATTCGGTTCCTGATTGATGGCCGTAAATGGCGATCCGGCTCCGGGCGCGAACGTCATGCTCTTGGGAAGGAGTACGCCGACATTCTGCGCGGCGAGCGACACCTGCGGATGAAACGTAAAGTTGCCGTTGTAAGGGAGGGCGTAGCTGATGTTGAACTGCGTGTCTTTCTCGCCCTCATCCGGCTGAATGGGAAAGTTGAACGCGTAGTGCCCCTTGGGCCCATTCGGCTGCAGCTTCAGCGTTGTCGGCAAGGCGCCGGCTTTGGGCCGTTGACCCTGCGCCAGTTCGATGACCGCTTCTTCAGGCAATACGACTTCAAAGCTCTTCGCGCTCCACTGTGTGCGCGGCGGGTTGCTGGTGTTGTGAACGAAATACCGTTCCAGAACATGCAACTGTCCGTTCGTGGCCTCGAGTTCCATGACGTCGGCTTCAATGAAAACGCCGTCGACCTTTGCAGCGACGTCGTAGACGGAGACCTCGGGGACGGTGCCGGTCTGGGGGGCGTCGGCGAAATATTCTGCACCCTGGTGGATTACTTTGATGAGCGCCGGGGCATTGGAGGGGCGATTGATGCTGTATTTGCCGTTCGCGTCCACCGTGGCGCGCGCCACTTCGGTCATGCCGGTCATGGGCTCAACGAGCACGACCTGGTCGCCGCTGGCGGGCTTTCCGGTGGTCTTGTTTGTGACGGAGCCGGTAAGCTGGGCGGCGTGAGCGAGGGCTGTGGCAAAGAAGAAAGCCAGAAAAGAAGTAGCGATGGAAATTCGTGTCAATCTCATTTCGAGTTCGGACCTAACTTTCGTTGAAAAAACGTCCCTCAGGGGTAAAGCCCGCGTTCTATGCGGGGCTCTTCGGCACGAGTAAAATCGTGCCCTTTCAAAAACTCGGTTACAAGCTTCGCAGAGGCCACTCGCGACCTTACTGCCGTATTCGGCACGACTGTAGTCGTGCGCTTTCGAAAGACCATGTTGCAGGCGCTTCTGTTCACGCGTGCAGTTGCAGGTGATCGATTTCGGCAAGCAACTGGGCTGTTTCGTTTTCAAGCTGAGTGCGCTGGGCGATGAAATCTTCTTCAGGATATTTGCCGGCGCGGTATTCAAAGTTGAGGTCGCGCAGGTTTTCGTAGAGTTGTTCCTTGCGTTCCTGCAGGTAATCGAGTCGTGTCTTCTGGCGCTGGCTGGCGAAGGCGTTTTCCGGCCAGAAGGTGTAAAGGAAAAGAGTAATCGCCATCAGACAGCCAAGAGCAAGGCCGAGTGTGTCGGACATTAGTAACTCCCTTCGCTGCCGGTTTCACGGCGAATGCGTTCACGAAGTGCGTTCATCTCAGGGGTGCTCGCAGGCTCCGCGACCTGCTTCTTGCCGAGCGACCAGTGACGGACGAGCAGGATGGTGCCGAGCAGGGCTGCGAGAAAAACGGCGAATGGAGCGACCCACGCCACGAGGTTGAAACCGGTGGTGGTGGGTGCGGCTAGAACGGTGGCGCCATACTTCGCGGCGAAGCTATCCATGATTTCTTTATCCACCATACCGGCGGTCATGTCGGTCTTCAATTCGGCCAGCTGCACAGGCGACGCAGGGCAGCCAACGTGATTGCACTCGCCCAGAACCTGTCCGCAGCCGCAGCTGCACATGAACTGATGGCTGAGCTTGTCGTAACGCGCGGTCGCATCGGTCGCGCCAATCGAGAAGCAGACTGCGATGGCGAGCGCCGCGGCCTGTGCGCCTTTGATCCACTTGCGATTTCGAAGCATGGCTTTCATCTCAGTCGCCGCCTTTCAAAACTGGCTCAGCGTGAATCGTCTGCTGGACTGGAGCCTTCAGTGCGGCGGTTGCTGGCGTAAGGCTGGGCACCAGTGCAATGAATGTGCCGCCCACGATGAGTACAACGCCGGCCCAGATCCAGCTGACGAGCGGATTCAGAAACGCCTTGATGATCGGCTGGCCTGTGTCTGGATTTGTGCCTTCGAACACGACGTAAAGATCCCAGCTCAGCACCGAATGAACGGCTACCATCGTCTGCGGCTGCTGGCTTGCCAAGTAGACGCGCTTTTCAGGCGCCATCTGGAACTGCTTTTTGCCGTTCTCATAGACGTCGAGGAGGGCGTAGTCGGAGTTGTAATTGGCGTTCGAGTCCTGCGTGAAGCCGACGCACTCAAGCGTGTATGGTCCGACACTCATCGAATCGTGAAGCGCGAGCTCTTTCTCGGTGTTCTTGTTGAACGCCGCGCCTGCCAGGCCGACCACGATAATGACAACGCCGATGTGGATGAGGTATCCGCCGTACCGCCGGGTATTGCGGCGCATTAGCAGGTACATTGCGGATGCCAGGTTCTTGCCGGTTTGTCTGGCGATGACGCCGGCGCCACGCAGGAACTCAGAGGCGATCGCGGTGAAGACGCTGGCAGACAGGGCAAATGCGACCAGCGCGTAGAAATAGCCGGCTTCGCTGAACCAGGTGCTGAGCGGGCGCGGTCCGAAGATCAGGCAGACCGCGACAGTGACCCACAGCGCGATCGAGGGAATGATGAAGTTTCGCTTAACCGCTTTAAGCGATGTGGCGCGCCACGGAAGCAGCGGACCCACTCCGGTAAGGAAGAGCAGGAACAAGCCGATCGGAACCGCGACGCGGTTGTAAAACGGTGCGCCCACCGTTACCTTGCTGCCCTGAACGTATTCGCTCAGGATCGGGAAGAGCGTTCCCCACAGAATCACGAAACAAGCCGTGAGCAGTACAAGATTGTTGAAGAGGAAGCTCGACTCGCGACTGACCAGCGACTCGAGCTGATGGTCAGAGCGAAGATGATCGCGCTGCAGGATGTACGTGAAGATGCAGACTGCGAGCACGATCCCCATGAATACCATGAACCATGTGCCGATCGAAGATTGCGCGAACGCATGAACTGAGCTGACCAGTCCCGCGCGCGTGAGCAGGGTTCCGAGAAGCGTGAGCAGGAATGTGGAGAAGATGAGCCACACGTTCCAGCTCTTCATCATGCCTCGCTTCTCCTGCATCATCACCGAGTGCATGAATGCTGTGCCGGTGAGCCACGGCATGAAGCTTGCGTTCTCAACCGGGTCCCATCCCCAGTAGCCGCCCCAGCCGAGGACTGCGTATGCCCAGTGCATGCCGAGGAAGATTCCGAAGGTGAGGAAGAGCCACGTAACCAGCGTCCAGACGCGGGTGATCTTGATCCACTTTTCGCCGGGGTAGCGCATCATCAAGGCGCCCAATCCGAAGGCAAAGGGTACCGAGAATCCCACGTAACCGAGATAAAGCATCGGCGGATGGATGACCATCTCCGGATACTGAAGAAGAGGATTAAGACCGTTGCCGTCTGCCGGGATCGCGCCGCGAAGAAGCGAGAACGGCGGGGCGGCGAAGTTGACGATTGCGAGGAAGAAGACCTGGATGGCCGCGAGGATCGTGCCCGCGTAGGCGTATAGCTTCACGTCTGTCTTGTGCCGCAGGCGGAGAACGAAGCCGTAGGTCGCCAGCAGCCAGCACCAGAGAAGCAGGGAACCTTCCTGCCCGCTCCAAAGCGCCGCGAACTTGTACTTTAGGTCAAGAGCGCGATTCGAGTGCTCCATGATGTAAGTGATGGAGAAGTCGTTAGTCAGCGCGGCATAGACAAGCGCAAATGCCGCAGCGGTGACTGCGACGAAAACTGCGATGCCTGCGCGTCGTGCAGTGTCTGCCAGACGCTCCGGCGAAATGGGCGCCGGCTGTCCAGTCGCAATCAGCCGCAGAGCCACTCCACCTGCGAAGAGGTTGTAGGCTGCCAACGCCAGACCGATGAGGAGTGCGAGACTTCCGAAAGTTGCCATGGAGGTGTTTTTCTCCAACTTCCTTTACTGCCAAAAACTTACGTTGTGTCAAAACTTACGAGGGAAGGTCAGTCCGTGACCACAAGGTCCCAGCGACAGAGCTTTGCCGTTGAGCCAGGGTCTCCATCTCTGATTCTCGCACTCAGGACGAATGCCTTCGGGAATCCAGAGCGGCTGGACCTCTCGACCACCGCCGCAACGACTTCATTCTCAGTCATTCTAGGCGGGTTCAATGTGATTTGCCTCACACTACAGGTGGACCAGATCACAGGTGAAGACGCCGAAGTACGGCATTGTGCGTGCCGCTAGTCATTGAGACGGATTGTGCTTCAAATGGTGGCATTTGTTGAAGTAAGGTTCGGGCGGCAATTAGAGAATCGGCTGAAATGCCGAGCAGAGATTGGCTAAGCAATTGCGTGACGGTCTGCTTACGGTTCTCCGATGCCTTTTGACCTTGACTGCTTCCCGGTGATCAATGTGATTCGGATCACTTGCCAAGGCTCGGTATGTTGTTAAGGTTCTACTTAGAACTCGGACTTTTTTGATCGCACTTTGACCCGGCAGCTGGGGATCGCGCCGTGCTCAAGTTCCTCCAAGAGTCTCCGATGACTGCATTATCGCGCCACCCCGTACGACCATGAAAAATGCACTCCTATTCTCGATACTGCTTCTAGCCTCACCTGGGCTGGTAGCTGCCCAGCAATCGGGCACCTCCGCTGCGCAGGCACAATCACCTATTCAGGACAACAGCTTCTTGGCCGAGGAGGCCTACAACCAGGAGCCCGGCGTGGTGCAGCACATCTCGGCATTCACCCGCATGTGGAACTCCAAAACATGGGCCTACAGCTTCACGCAGGAGTGGCCTGTTCCCTATCACTGGCGCCATCAGCTCAGCTACACGCTTGTTGAGGCCAAGACGGGCCAGGAGATCAACCGCTCATTCGGCGATGTGCTTATCAACTACCGGTATCAGCTCATTGGCAGCGGCGAAACCCGTCTCGCCGTGTCGCCGCGCGCTACGCTCATCCTGCCCACTGGCTCAGTGAAAAACGGATCGGGGTATGGCGGACCAGGAGTGCAGGCAGTTTTGCCGGCGAGTCTGGTGCTGAATCGGCATTTCGTGAGCCACTACGATCTGGGGGGAACGCTGATTCCGCAAGCGCGGGATGCTGCCGGGGATAGCGCGGCCTCCTACGGTTACAACGCCACGGGCAGCCTCATCTGGCTCGCGCATTCCCGGATCAATGGCATGTTCGAGACAGCGTGGACCTCAGCGCACCTCGTCAGCCGTCCGCACGGCACTGACTTGCAGAAGACGCTGTGGCTGGCGCCGGGGGTGCGCGGAGCATTCAATTTTAAAAGCGGGCTGCAGATCGTGCCCGGCGTTGCTTTTGTTTCGGGCGTAGGCCCCAGCTCCGGCGACCACGGCGCGTTCTTTTACCTGAGCTTCGAACATCCAATGTGGCGAGAAGGGGAGCGATAGGTACTCGCTTGTAGCCGGTGGCCAGTAGCGGGCAGCCAGCAGCCAAGAGGGTACGAGCTACAGGCTGCCGGCTGCTTTCATCCGAACAAGAATTCTTTGTCCCGCAGATCTTTGATACTGTCGCGCAGTTTGGCGGCTTTTTCGAACTCGAATTTGCGGGCGGCGTCGCGCATCTCCGTTTCGAGCTTGCCGATAAAGGCATCGACGTCGGCTTGCGAAGTAAACTCCGGCAGCCCACTTGCTTCTTCTACTTCGATCTCGCCGTATTCGGTTTTGAGGATCTGAGCGAGCCCCATGTCGATCTTGCTGATCACCGACTGCGGAGTAATCCCGTTCTCTTCGTTGTAGGCAGTCTGAACGGCACGGCGGCGGTCCGTTTCATTGATCGCCGCTTTCATCGACGCAGTCATGTTGTCGGCATAGAGAATGGCGCGGCCCTCGATGTGGCGGGCAGCGCGGCCAATGGTCTGGATGAGCGAGCCGGTGGAGCGGAGGAAGCCTTCCTTGTCGGCATCGAGGATGGCGACGAGAGAGACTTCGGGGAGATCGAGGCCCTCGCGAAGGAGATTTATGCCGATGAGGACATCGAACTCGCCCTTGCGCAGGCCGGCTAGGAGCTTGACGCGCTCGAGAGTTTCGATTTCGGAGTGCATGTAGCGGCAGCGTACGCCGACTTCGGTGTAGTAGCCGGCGAGGTCTTCGGCCATGCGCTTGGTGAGGGTGGTGACGAGGACGCGCTCGCCGCGCTTGGCGCGGTCGCGAATCTCAGCGAGCAGATCATCGATTTGGCCTTTGACCGGGCGGATTTCCACCTGCGGATCGACGAGGCCGGTGGGGCGGATGACTTGCTCGACGACTACGCCAGCCGACCGCGTCAGCTCATAGGGTCCCGGAGTCGCCGAAACATAAATCGTCTGATGGATGCGATTCTCGAACTCGTCGAATTTGAGGGGGCGGTTGTCGCGGGC
>DATJEO010000097.1:0-22546 GCA_035496515.1 Occallatibacter sp. | reverse complement strand
GGAATCGGCGCCGACGCTCTCCTCATGTCCAGCATGGACCCCGAGCTGAAACGCCGCTACGGTTATGCGCTATACATCCTCGAAGCCGCCAGGATCTGGGCTACGAACCCTTTCCCCCTCTTCGACGCCCGCTTCTCCGGAAGTGGAAACGGCAATGGAAACGCCGCTGCACGCGTCGAACAGGTTTCGCAGCTCCTTGCCGTCCGCATCCGTTCCTTCGGTGGAGCGCTTGGCGTCCTCGCGCCCGGAGCCACGCTGCATAAGAACAATCTGAGCGTGGTCGCCTTCAAAACACAGAGCCGAATCGCCTATATGCGCTTTCTGGTCGCCACCATCTTCGGCCGCCAGACCTTTTCCCGCACCATCGAACTCATCGACGCCGACTCCGTCGAGTGCCGCCCCCTTAACGGATCCAAATCCAGCGTCTTTGTCGAAGCCGATGGAGAAGTCCTCGGCGCCCTTCCCGCCCGCATCGAACTCGCCCGTGAAAAGCTGACATTGCTCGTCCCTCCCGGCGCCAGGCCTTAAACACGCGAGCCGCTTCGATTTGCTTCAATAGCCCGCCTCCTGCAATCATCGCTTCGACCAAAAAAGCAGTCGAGGCCAAGCAATGAAGACATCAGCACTCGTACTCTGCGCGACTCTCACCGCAACCACTCTCAGCGCCATCGCGCAAACGCCCGCATGGCAGCCCGCTCCCGGACACATCACGTTGCCCCTCTGGCCCAATGGCGCTCCCGGCGCATCGTCCGATGCTCCTCCCGAAAGGGACATGACGAAGCCCACGGACAACCTCATCGCCGGCCGTCCTCTCATCCGCCTCGGCAAGGTCTCCAGCCCGACGATGACGTACTACGCTCCAAAGTCGGCGATACAAAGTCCCGCACCCGCTGTAGTCGTCTTTCCCGGCGGCGGTTACACCATCCTTGCCATCGATCTCGAAGGCACTGAAGTCTGCGACTGGCTCAACAACATCGGCGTCGCCTGTCTGCTTGTGAAGTACCGCGTACCCAACACCGGTCCTTATCCGAAATCGCCTGCAGCCCTGCAGGATGCGCAGCGCGCTCTCGGCATGGCTCGCCAACATGCAAAGGAATGGAACATCGATCCCGGCAAGATCGGCGTCCTGGGATTCTCCGCCGGAGCACACCTATCCGCCGCGCTCAGCACTCACTTCGATAAGCGGCTCTACGACCGGATCGACGCAGCGGACGATCAGAGCTGCCGCCCTGACTTCGCATTCATAATCTATCCAGGCTATCTCGCCCTCGCCGAGCAGAACATGTCCACCAACCCCGAGATCAAACCAACGGCCCAGACGCCGCCCTCATTCATCGTGCAGGCTGAAGACGATCCCGTCCACGTCGAGAACGCAACCAACTACTTCCTGCAGCTCAAAGCGGCCAAGGTTCCGGCGGAACTGCATATCTACGCCGAAGGTGGACACGGCTATGGTCTCCGCGAAACCAAACTCCCTGTAACTCACTGGACCCGGTTGGCTCAGATCTGGCTGGAGTCAATCAAAGTGTTGCCTGAATCCACCAAGTAGCAGTGAGACCTAACATGCTGCTCTGCGTCCTCACCGTCTCCGACCGCTGCTCGCAAGGGCTGATGACCGACACCGCAGGTCCTGCCGTTGCCGACCTCCTTCGTCAGCACTGGCCCACCGCCCGCATTGCCAACGCGCTCGTCCCCGACAAAGAAGACGAAATCATCGCGCGCCTCCTCGAGTGGTCCAGCATGCGTGCATCTCTCATTCTCACGGTAGGCGGCACCGGCCTGAGCCCGCGCGATCGCACCCCCGAAGCCACTGTTCGCATTCTCGATCGCCTCGTCCCAGGGATCGCGGAAGCCATGCGCGCTCTCGGCTCTGAGAAGAATCAATTCGCCTGGCTTTCGCGCGGCATCGCCGGCCTGCGCGGCTGCACGCTCATCGTCAACCTCCCCGGCAGCAAGCGGGGCGCCGAAGAAAGTCTCTCCTCGATCATTCCGCTTCTGAATCACGCCATTGAGGTCGCCGGCGGAGGCCAGAGCCACCCCTGAGAACCGGGCCGAAGAAGCGGAAACGTTTGCCCATTGCAAGATCTTGCGCAGATCAAGTTACTCCCGGCAGACGCTCGCACCAGTCCCTAACTCCCTCTCGCTCTTCGACTCGCGGCTGGGCCAGCGATGAAAAACCAGTTCGTGAAACACGAGAAAATGACGTAGAATCGTTGCATCCGTGGGCGGCCCCAGAAAAAATACGAATCGCCTTCGCGCGCCCAGCGCCAGTATCCGCGACGTGGCCCAGCGTGCCGGTGTCTCCATTGCCACCGTCTCTCGTACGGTCAACAGCATCTCCACCGTCGCCCCTGAGCTCGCTGAACGCGTTTGGCAGGCTATCCGCGAAGTCGGCTACGTTCCCAACACCCAGGCCCGCGCCCTCGTCTCTGGACGAAGTCGACTCCTCGGCCTCGTAGTCTCCGAGATCACAAATCCCTTCTTCCCAGAACTCGTTCAGGAATTCGAAAACCTGGCTGTCGAACAGGGCTACGAGGTCTTCATCGGATCGACAAACTACGATCCTGTTCGCACTGAGTCGCTCGTCCGCCGCATGCTCCAGCGTAGCGTCGACGGTGTTGCCATCATGACCTTCGGCATCGAGCAGGAGCTAATCCAGAAGCTTGTCGACCGCGCCTTTCCCATGGTCTTTGTCGACTCCGGTCCCGACATGCCCAACATTCGCGTGCTCAAAGTCGACTACGGAGAAGGAATCCGCGAAGCCGTCCAGCACCTTGCCGCGCTCGGCCATCGCAGGATCGCCTTCATCAGCGGCCCTCTGCAAATGCGTTCCGCCGTTGCCCGACGAGATGCCTTCCTCAAATCGATGTCCGAACTCGGCCTCACTGTTCCCGGCGAACACATCATTGAGGGCACCCACAGCATGGAAGGCGGCATCAAGGCGACTGAGAACCTCCTCCAACTTGGGGAGATGCCCACCGCCATCGTCTGTTCCAACGATATGACGGCCATCGGCGTCCTTCATGGCCTCCACCGCACCACGCACGAGGTCCCCGACGACGTGTCGGTAATCGGCTTCGACGATATCCATCTCACCCAATTCGTGCTTCCGCCGCTCACCACCGTCCAAATGTCCTGCAAGCACCTTGCCTCTGCAGCCATTCAGGCTCTTCGAGCCGGGATCGAGCCGGGGCTGCCCCAGACCCAGCAGACAGAGTGGTTCATCCCTACCCACCTCGTCGTTCGCCAGTCCACATCGTTTCCGCGTGGGAGCCTTCCAGCGCTAGCCAAAACGCGTCCTACGCCCCGTCGAGCCGCGGCAAAAGCCTAAACTCCTCTTTTTCCTCTCATCGAACTCCTTCCAGCCGCTCTGTAACTTGTGACTGTCCTCGGGTGTCTAATACTGCTGTAGGGGATTCCCCAGCGAGGTCATCCATGCTTATCCGCAAACCCTCCGACATTCCCTCATCGGAGATCACATCTGAGGCGAACTACAAAGATTTCCTGAGCCGCCGCCGCTTTCTGCGAACTGCCATCTCCGGTGCAGCCGCGGCAGGAGGCGCCATCATTGGAGCGGAACGCATCGCTGACCTGCTCTCTCCCGGCACAACCGTCCTCGCCGACGCTACAAAGCTCCAGACCGTGAAGAGCCCGCTTTCCACCTCCGGCGAGCAACTCACCAGCCTTGAAGACATTACCCACTACAACAACTACTATGAGTTCGGCGTACAGAAGGGCGACCCCGCCAAGAACGCCGGTGTTCTCCCCACCCGTCCATGGACGGTAAAGGTCGAAGGCCGAGTCAAGCAGCCAAAAACCTTCGACATTGAAGCTCTGCTCAAGCTCCGCCCGCTCGAAGATCGTGTCTACCGCCATCGCTGCGTCGAGGCCTGGAGCATGGTCGTGCCCTGGATCGGCTACTCTCTCTCTGAATTCATCAAGCAATGCGATCCGCTACCCAGCGCAAAATACGTCCAGTTCCTCTCCTATTACGACAAGAAGGTAGAGAAGTGGACGGGCGAATCAAGCATCTTTTGGCCTTACAGCGAAGGCCTGCGCATGGATGAAGCCATGCATCCGCTCACGTTGCTCACCTTTGGCCTCTATGGCCAGGTCCTGCCCAATCAGGATGGCGCTCCCGTTCGCATCGTCGTGCCCTGGAAGTACGGCTTCAAATCGGCGAAGTCGATTGTCACCATGCGCTTCGTTGAAAAGATGCCCGAGACCACCTGGTACCAGCAGAACCCGAGCGAATACGGCTTCTACTCCAACGTAAACCCCAATCACGATCACCCGCGCTGGAGTCAGAAAACAGAACGCCGCATCGGCCTGCCGTTCTACGCACAGCGCCGCACCACACTCATGTTCAATGGCTACGCCGATCAGGTCGCGTCACTCTACAACGGCATGAATCTTGATAAGTACTACTGAAGCGGAGGCAGCGGCGAGAGCCGTCCGCCTTCGGCAAACGTGTTAGCTGAGTCAGGAAGTTTCTTCTGATAACTCCGCTGACTCTCTAATGGTGCGAAGCACCGCTAACAGGCGCGGAACGCCGCTCAATCAATGACTCGCAAGACCCTGATCACGCTCAAGACGCTCACCTGGATCGCCTGCCTCGGCCCGTTCGCCCAGCTCGTCTACCAGGCCGTCACCAACACTCTCGGACCAGACCCGACGTCAACCATTGCGCTGACCACCGGCTACAACGCCCTCCTGTTACTGATCCTCTCGCTAGCTATAACGCCGCTGCGTCTACTCTCGTCGCGACTCTCCTGGCTCATCAAGTTCCGCCGTCTCCTCGGCCTCTTCGCCTTCTTCTATGCGAGTATTCACCTCGCAACATACCTTGTCCTCTACCTCAACTTCGATTGGAACGTCTTCAAGACCGACATCACGAAGCGCCGCTTCATCATCGCCGGATTCGCCGC
This sequence comes from Occallatibacter sp., assembly GCA_035496515.1. Classification (GTDB taxonomy): domain Bacteria; phylum Acidobacteriota; class Terriglobia; order Terriglobales; family Acidobacteriaceae; genus Telmatobacter. Next base: position 17,618 of record DATJEO010000097.1, on the reverse strand, counting down.
CTACTCTCTTCTGGTTCCGCTCGCGGCTACATCCACCACGTGGGCCATCCGCAAACTCGGCGGCAAGCAGTGGAACCGCCTGCACAAGCTCGTCTATTTCGCTGCAATCGCCGGAATCATCCACTACTGGTGGCAGGTCAAACCCGGCGTCCTCAGCCCTATGAACCTCACCATCACGCTCACGGTCCTGCTGCTCGCACGGCCCATCCTCTCGTGGATCCACGCACGAAGAGTGCGTCCTGCCACGGTCAAAGCGACCTAGGCGCTACATGCGAGTTGTTGCGCGTGTGAGCAATACATTCACGTCGTTTCGATCACTGCGCACGTGCAGAGGCAATTCCTTCTCCGAGTACAGCCGTTCGCGTCCTTCTCCCTCAGCCTCGTCCTTCGCTTCGCTCACCCGCAGGATGTAGCTATCCTCTGAGACATATTCGAATCGGAAACTCCCATCACTATCGATTGAAGCTTTCCTCGCCTGTTCGCGATCATCCGCGTAAAGCAGCGTCACCGTCGCATGCGAAGGAGCATGGCCGTCTTCAACGGCTTCCACGCGGCCGCCGACGCTCCGCAGCCCCGAAATCGGAATCACGATGTCGGCTCCATGCGCCACCTCGCCCTCACTTACCTTGATCGAACTTGCAGCTTTTCTGCGTAGTACATTCCCCAGGCACACGCGGGGAGCGATATCTTCTGAATCAATTGGCATCAATGCGCAAACCACATACTCCCCAGCCGAAAGATTCTCCACCGCATAGCGCCCGTGGCTGTCGCTCGTTGAAGTGATTGCCCAGTTGTTGAAGAGCGGCAATCCAACCGAGTTCCACTCCTTCTTCTCGTTCTTTCTGAAGAGCTGAAAGTGCATTCCGATCGCGGGACTGCCATCGTCGAAGCTGACATTCCCATCGATCTCCGCCGCGCGACGCAACTCGATCGTGATCTCCGAAACGCGCCGTACGGCAACCTTCACCGTCACCAGGTTCTCTTTCCATTGCTTGACAGCCGCTAGTTCCTGTTCGGTTGTCGTGCCCTTCTCGCTGATCTGCCCGAAGTCGATTCCTCGCATCGGGTCCAAATACCCGTCCAGCGTTCCAAACGCGTAGTACTCGCCCGGCGGCACGGCCTCCATCCGGAAGCGCCCCTCGAGCCCCGTCTGGATCGTCGCCACAGGCGCTAGAGGAGGATCATCATTCGGTTCTGTATGCGTCTTGGGAATCGGCGTCAGATTCACCATTGCGAATCGTGCCGGCTTTGCCGTATCGGCGCAAATCACCACGCCGCTGACAACACCCTTGGTTGGATCTGGCTTGTTCGATCGCTTCTCGCATCCTGCGACGACCAACACTATCGCCACGACCCAGAGCAGATGCAGACGCGCCATCTTCAGCCTCCGTGTCAGCTCTTTAAATGAATCGAGGTTAGCTTACGCTCGAAGACTGCAAAATTTCCGTGATGAAGCAGCGCTAGTCGACTGCAATTTCCATCACTTCGCTGAACTCCAGCATCGTCTGCATCACCGGACTCCAGTTTTTCCGGTGCAGGGGAGTGGGACCAAGCCGATCCAGCGCCGCGCGATGCTCGCGCGAACAATAACCCTTGTGCTTCGCCAGCCCATAACCGGGATACACTGCGTCCAACTCCACCAGCATCCGGTCGCGATAGACCTTGGCCAGCACGCTCGCCGCTGCGATCGAGTAGCTCGTTCCATCGCCGTGGATCACTGACTCCTGCGGGCACGGCCAGTCGATCGTGTCGCATCCATCGATAAGCAGATAATCCGGCTCCATCCCAAGCTGTTGCACGGCAGTACGCATGGCGAGAAGGGAAGCGTTTCGGATATTGATTCGATCGATCGTCTCCACGTCGATCGCCGCAATCGCAAAGGCTAGCGCTTTTTCCCGGATGATGACATCGAGCTCATTCCGCTTTGCTTCCGATAGCTGCTTCGAATCATTCAGCCCCGGGATCCGGCATCCCAGCGGCAATATGGCAGCAGCGGCGACCACGGGCCCGAACATCGGCCCGCGCCCCACCTCATCGCACCCGGCAATCCGCAGAAAGCCGCACTTTGCCGCAGCCTTCTCCAGCTTCCATCCACACACGGGGGCTTTCGCCATGCACCCAGTATAAGAACGAATTGCATCCGCGAAACTGTGTACGTCTGCGGAAAACCCGTCAATGAAACTGACAAGTCACACAGCCATCGCCGCCTCAGCCTTCAGGTCGATCACCCTCCCGCTCTTCTTCCTCTGCCTGAACTGTGCCGGCGGCGCATTGTATGTTCGCTTGAACGCCCGGTTGAATGCGGCCTCGGAGTTATAGCCCACATCCATTGCAACCTCAACCACGGTCTTATCGGTCTTCTCCAGAGCTTCGGCTGCAATCCTCATTCGCCAATCCGTAAGGTATGCAATCGGCGACATTCCCAGGAAATGCCGGAACCGCTCCGCTAGCCGCGTACGCGAGAGCCCGACATCCTTCGCCAGCCCCTCTACCGTCCACTCCCGCGCCGGATCACGATGCATCAGAGCCAGCGCTTTCGCAAGGTTGGGGTCTTTAAGTCCAGCCAGCCAACCGGTCTGCTCCTCCGGCAGAGTGGAGATATACGAGCGCAGCGTCTCAACGAAAAGGACTTCCGAAAGCTTCCCGACAACCAGCGAACTGCCGGCATTCGAACCGGTGGATGCATCCACCGAGAAGCGAATCGAGTTCTCAATCCACTTGCCCGAAGGCCCTGAGGCAACCGGCACCCGAAGAATCCTCGGCAGTCCGGACAGAAATACATCGCATAGCCTTGGATCGCAAGCCATATACCCGCAAACAAATCTGGTCTTCTCGCCGCCGCCTCCGAATTGCACAGGCTTCAGCCCGTCGGCCAGACTGCCCGCAAACTCCCGGAACGAATCAACAGGCTCTCCACGTCGCGGACCATTGCCGAGGTAATGCGAATCTCCGCCGGGCAATACGACGATGTCCCCGGCGCTAAGCTCTACCCGCTCATCACCCAGCAGCGCGTATGCCCGCCCCTCCGTCAGGAAGTGGAACATGATCAGGTGCGCATTCTTGAATGGCAGATGCGGCTCTATCCCCGCCGCACCCGACGACATAATGCACCACGGCGCACTGAACTCCGCGTTGAAGAACAACGCGCCATTCAGCCGGACGGCGCTTAATACCTCTGACAGAACGTCCATTGCACTTGCACACTTTCCCAAAAATGGGCGTTTGGGCTAACCATGCGGGCGGTTCAGTCAAGTAGGGAAGTCCGATTTCCCGCAAAGTAGAGCTTGATCTTACTTGATCAAATCCCCGCAGAGGAAGATTCAAAACATGAGTACCGGAGCCGCGGTTTCCCCGACCCACAGCAATCTCCATCATGAAATTCACCAGCTGAAAGCGCGCCTCAAGGCCACCTGGATGACCGGAGACTACGACGTCTTCTCTCGCTATCTCGAGCCGGATGCCCATCTCTTCTTCCGGCGCATCCGAGTCGAGCCCGGACAGAAGGTCCTCGACGTCGGGTGCGGAACAGGTCAGCTCGCCCTCATCGCCGCCCGCGCCGGAGCCGACGTAACAGGCTGCGATATTGCGACCAACTCCCTCGAGCGCGCTCGCGTCCGCGCTTCACAGGAGCAGCTCAAAGCCACCTTCGACGAGGGTGACGCCGAAGCTCTGCCCTACGCCGACGCCCAATTCGACGTGGTCACCAGCCTTGTCGGCGCCATGTTTGCGCCTCGTCCGGACCTCGTCGCATCCGAACTCATCCGCGTCTGCAAGCCCGGCGGGAAGATCGCCATGGCCAATTGGACGCCCCAGGGCTTCGTCGGTCAGATGTTCAAGATCATCGCCCGCTACATCGCGCCTAACGGAATGCCCTCCCCCGTTCTGTGGGGCGATCAGGCGACAGTTCATGAACGCCTCCGCGAAGGCGTTCTCGACCTCCGCTGCACCTATCGTCACTACCAATTTGAATACCCGTTCCCGCCCGATGTTGTGGTTGAATTCTTCCGGGAGCACTACGGCCCCATGACGCGCGCATTTGGAGCTCTCGACGCCGAAGGTCAGGCGCAGCTCAAAGCCGATCTCGTCGCTCTGTGGACAGCAAACAACCGCGGCATCGGCAACGCGACCCTTGTCGACTCGGAATACCTCGAGGTCATCGCAATCCGCGGTGACCGGGATCCCGAGCTTCCATTCATTCACTCGATGCCTATGAAGGACAAAAAGACGAACCGCCGCGCCGAACTCCTCGCTGATCGCATCGAAGAAGGCGCCGCCCGCCTCGCCGACTTCGCGGGCCGCCTCACTGACGCCGAGTGGTCAACTCCAACAACTGAAGCTGGCAAACAGGGCCGTCCAGCCGGCATCATCGTCCATCATGTCGCCAGTATGTATCCCATTGAAACGAGCATCGCGCAGGCCGTCGCCTCCGGCAAAAGCATCACTGATGTCAGCTGGGAAGTCGTAGCCGACATCAACGCCAAACATGCCGCGGAAAGTGCTAACGCCAGCCGCGACGAAACTATCCAACTCCTGCTCAAAAACAGCGGGGAAGCCGCGGATGCAGTTCGCGCCCTCAGCGATGAGGAACTCGATCGCGCCGCTCCCTTTTCCCTCAGCTTCGGTGCTCCCATGACCGCTCAATTCGTCCTTGAGGATCACGCAGTCCGGCATAGCTGGCACCATCTCGCACGACTTCGAAAGGCACTTGGCCACCACACTGTCAATCCGTCTTCGCGGCTCCGCTGAAAACCATCCGCGGAATCGTGACCCTGCCCGGACGGTCTCCCCAACCGTCCGGGTCTTGTTCGTTCCCGCCCTGCCAGGTTGAACTTCCGGCCATCATTGTTTCGGCTGATACTGCTGCTTTAGATCGTCGTCGTGCTTCTGAAGATCTCTTTGCGCGCCCTTGTACTGCCAGTACGTCAAGCTGAAGATGACCGCAAGGCCTACCAGAATCACAATCTCGAACCAGGGAAATCGACGCTTCATTTCACGCTCCCTCACAGTGACAGATTAGAGTGCTTTGCTGCCCTTCGCTTTGCTTGCTCCGAGACTCGTTCAACATGCGATAGGGTCCAAACACCCCTTCACGCATCCGCATGGTCATATACGGCCCCTGTGCATCCAACAACTCAGGAGGAGCAATGACCACGAAAGTGAAGCCTACACACGAGCAGCCCGGCGGACTTCAAGATCCAAATGTCGAACCAGATGACGGCGTTGTAAATGACTCCCTCGGATCGGTGGACATCGCTGACTCCACGGGCCTCGATGAAGACAAAGAAACCGGGGACGCAAAGCGACTAAACAAAAACACCCGGGAAGACTGATCTGTTTCCCGGTCTCACCCCAACTAAAAACCCCGGCCTGTTGAGCCGGGGTTTTTCAATTCCGATGCACACCGCCTATGCCTTGGCGGTTGTACGCTCCACTTCCTTCAGACGGGCAGCCTTGCCACGCAGTCCGCGGATGTAGAACAGCTTCGAACGGCGAACCTTGTAGCTGCGAACCTTCTCAACCTTATCCACAACCTTGGAGTTGAACGGGAAGATGCGCTCCACGCCCTGCCCAAAGCTCATTTTCCGCACGGTAAAGGTGCCCTGGGGCCCCCGGTTTACCGAAATCACAAGGCCTTCAAACGCCTGCAGACGTTCCTTATCGCCTTCTTTAATCTTCACTTGCACGCGAACCTGGTCGCCGGGCACGAAATCGGGGAGATCGGTGCGCTTCAGCTTATCTGCCAGGCGCTGCATTACTGGATGAATAGACATAGCTTCTTCCTGCTGATGGACTCAGAACCTTGATTCTAACAGAGAAGCACCCCAAAAGCCTAGTCACAGGCCTTTTCAGTCCCCGCCTTCTTCGCTTTTACATTAGGACATTGCGTCTTGCGAAATGAGTGGCAGACAAGCAAAATCACTCGAAGTATGCTGAGACTCTCAGAGCCATACTTTCTTGTTCCGAAAGCATCCCACCGGCGTTGAATTCCGCTCAGCGAGTGCTGGAGGAGTTGCCAATGATCTCAAAAGACCTTGCATCTGCAATCGATCGCCGGCACTTCACCGCCTTGCTCGCTGCTACGGGTATCTCGTCACGGTCTCTTCTGGCCGGCGCCAAAGATCCCGAGACGATTAAGCTTTCCCGCAACGAATGGGTCCCAAACAACGATCGCCTTCCAGTCATTCTCTATCACGGTGCATTCGACCTCGACGGTCCTGATCCCGCTGCAAGATTCGAAGAGGCCTTCGATCGCAATGGCTGGCCACCGCAATGGCGAAACGGGATCTACGACTTCCATCACTACCATTCGACAGCACATGAAGTACTCGGCATCGCAGCCGGTAAGGGGCGAGTAGTCCTTGGCGGTCCCGGCGGTCACGAACTCACTCTCAACGCCGGCGACATCGTCGTGCTTCCTACCGGCACTGGCCATTGCCGTCTGCAGGCCTCAACCGACTTTCTCGTCGTTGGCGCTTATCCTCCGAAGCAGTCGTGGGACATCTGCCGCAGTGCTCCCTCGCAAGCCGAACGCGACCGGATGCGCACCTTGCCATTCCCCGCATCCGATCCGCTCAGCGGCGCCGGCGGACCTCTCACTCGCCTCTGGCGTCTTCAGCCCGAGACGGCTGTCTGAGAAGGATGTATGACACAGAGTCACTCGCTCGCTATCCTTGCATATGCCTGAGCGCACCCCCGAGTTCCTTCCGGCGGGCCTCGATCGCGGAAACCGCAGTACCCGCAACATCATTCATTGGCTCTTCGACTCAACACACGGCGCGCCCGGCCGCCTCGCGCCTCGCTGGATTTTTCTACGTGCTCTCGCTGCTATCTACTTCTCAGCCTTCTACTCGCTCCTCTTTCAGATCAAAGGCCTCATCGGTCCGCAGGGAATTCTCCCAGTTCACAACTATCTCCCCGCCATCGCTCGCGCCTTTCCGGTCGCGAAGTACTGGTTCGCCCCTACGCTCTTCTGGATCTCTTCAACTTCGCACGTGCTGATAGTTGTCACTTCCATTGGCCTCATCGCCTCGATCGCCGCGTTCCTCAATCTCTGGCCGCGCCTGAGTTTTCTTGTCTGCTTCGTCTGCTTTCTCTCCTTCGTCTCTGCTGCGCAGGACTTCTCCAATTACCAGTCCGACGGCATGCTCCTCGAAGCCGGATTCATCGCGCTATTCTTTGTTCCGCGCGGTCTCCGTCCCGGCTTGGGCGCTGCAACACCTCCCTCGCGTGCCAGCCTCTTTCTTCTCCAGTGGGAATGGTTCCGCATCTACTTCGAGTCCGGGCTTGTCAAGCTCATCAGCGGCGACCGCCAGTGGCGCACTCTCACCGCCATGGACCATTACTACGAGACGGGTCCTCTCCCCACATGGATCGGCTGGTACACGCAGCATCTGCCGCACTGGTTCCATGCCGCCAGCGCCGCCGGCACACTCATCCTCGAGCTCGGCGTCGTCTGGATGCTTTTTCTTCCGCGCCGCGTTCGCATCGTCTGCTTCTTCATCGTTACTCCATGGGAGATAGGCGTCATCCTTACGGCCAACTACACCTTCCTCAACTACCTTGTTCTCTCGCTCGGATTTCTTCTGCTCGACGACCGCTTTCTGGGGCAATTCTTCCCCGACCTCCACAAATCAGGTCTCGCTCTGGACCCAAACTCGCCAACTCACCAGATGCAATCGCCGCCAGTACCGATCGCCGATGAATCCGAGTTGGAAGCCAGCCATTCAATGCCGCGCTTCAGATTCCACCGAATCGAGAACCATCTCAGCGCACTCGGCCTCGCCATCTCCACGGTCATGCTCACTTGGATCTTCTACAACACTTCCGCCGAGATGATCCTCATCCCATTCCGCTCTCTCCCCCTGCCCACAAAACCCATTGCACTTCTTGATCCATTCCGCATCGCCAACCAGTACGGACTTTTCGCAGTCATGACCAACGGCCGCTACGAGATCGAGTTCCAGGGCTCCAACGACGGCCAGAATTGGACTCCCTATCTCTTCCGCCACAAACCCCAACTCCTCAACGAGGCCCCGCGCATCTACGCGCCCTATCAGCCGCGGTTCGACTGGAACCTCTGGTTTGCCTCATTGGGCGACTGGCACCAGAACGAAATCGTTCCAATCACCGAAGAGCGCCTCCTCGAGAACGACAAAGACGTGCTCGGACTGTTCCGAAGCAACCCGTTTCCCCAAACGCCCCCTCGATACATACGCGCGATGCTTTGGCAATACTGGTTCACCACCCGCGAAGAGAAGCGAGCAACTGGGAACTGGTGGCGTCGCGAGTTGCTCGGTATGTACGCACCCGAACTCACCAAAACCCAAGAAGGACAGCCAGCCGTCGTCGAATGGCCGGAACCACTTCCCGTTCACGATTGAAACTCGAATCGTCACACAAGGCCGAAGAGCCTCACCAGATCTGGGACAATGAACTCATGAAGCGCGCCCGCGTCATCGGCTCAGGGCCGAACGGCCTCTCCGCCGCCATTGTTCTAGCGCAGACCGGCGTCCCCGTGGAAGTCTTTGAGGCAGAGAATATTCCCGGCGGGGGCGCGCGCACGCTTCCGCTTACGCTGCCGGGTTTCATGCACGACTTCGGCTCCGCTGTGCACCCCATGGCTGCCGGCTCTCCCTTCTTCGCAACGCTACCGCTCGCCGATCACGGTCTTGAGTGGATCCACGGTGATTTCCCACTGGCGCATCCTCTGGACGATGGCACCGCCGTCTTGCTCCATCGCGACCTCAACGATCAAGACAGGGAACTCGGGCCCGACGCCAAAGCCTGGCGCAGCCTTATCCAACCCCTCGTCGACAATTGGGAACTCTTCGCCGAGGAAGCACTTGGCCCCGCCCTCCGCATTCCGCGTCACCCCGTAATGATGGCCCGGTTCGGTGTCGCTGCATTTCAGTCTGCTCGGCGTCTTGCGACACGCCATTTCAAACATCCACGAACGCGCGCTCTTTTCGCCGGACTCGCCGCGCACTCTTTTCTTAGCCTCGACGACACGCTCACCTCAGCCATCGCGCTCGTCTTCGCTGCAGTCACACCCAAAGTCGGATGGCCCATCCCGCGCGGCGGCTCGCAATCGATTACGCAGGCCCTCCTCCGCACCTTCGAGAGCCTCGGTGGCAAGCTCCACACGGGCATCCGCATCGACGCCGCTGCGTTCCGCTCCTGGAATTCCCCAGAGGTCGTTACTCTCTTCGACACCTCTCCCCGCCAGCTCCTCGAAATTGCCGGAGACTGCCTGACCTCCAACTTCCGCAAACTTATGACGCACTTCAAGCGCGGCCCCGGTTCCTTCAAAATCGACTACGCGCTTTCCCGTCCCGTCCCATGGCGTGCGCGCGACTGCCGCCGCGCCATCACCCTCCACCTCGGCGGAACCCTCGAAGAGATCGCCGAATCAGAACGTCTCGTCACCGAGGGCAAACATGCTGAGCGCCCCTTCGTCCTCGTCGCGCAGCCATCCATCTTCGACCACACGCGCGCACCCGACAGCAAACACACACTGTGGGCCTACTGTCACGTGCCCAATGGATCTACTGAAGACATGACCGATCGCATCGAGTCTCAGATCGAGCGCTTCGCCCCCGGCTTTCGCGACTGCATCATGACGCGCTACGTCTCAACGCCTGCAATCCTCGAGCGCATGGATGCCAATCTCATCGGCGGCGACATCAGCGGCGGGGCCATGACTATGAAGCAATTCCTCCTCCGCCCCAGCGCTCTCACCTACGAAACCAGCGCGCCCAACCTCTTCCTCTGCTCCTCATCTACGCCTCCTGGCGGAGGCGTTCACGGAATGTGTGGCTACCGCGCTGCCAAAGTTGCTCTCAGCCGAAGAGGACTGCGCTAGCCACACCTATCTCTTTGCTCCAGCCCTGAGCTACTTGATCTCCAGCTCGTCGAGCTCAAACTGAAATTTCCCAGGCTCCTGTGGGCGGATGAATCCGATGCCGCTCAGGTCGCTTCCGTCCGTCTCAAATGTAGTAAAGGGAAATGTGTACTGCTTCCATTCCGGACCCGCCACAAAGTTCGTCATCGCCGGAGCCTCGCCGTTCTGCCCATTGCGCGCCGCCGTCAGCACAAGCAGCGTGTACGTGTTTCCATCGCCCTTTGCCCAGAAACTGATCGAGCTTTTCTTTGATAGATTCGCCGGCTGCATCGGCCCAGCTCCTGGCGAATACAGCGCACCCGCAAAGATGAAAGGCCCTCCCGGGATTACCTCGCCCGTCACCTGCATCGCACCCTTAGTTCCCGCAGCACCTGGCTCGACGATCGAGATCTTTGAGTTCGACTTACCGCCGTTCATCGTGTCGTTCGCCGCCAACCACATCCCGTAAGCCGCCGACGTTTTGCCTTCGTCGAAATTGCTCACCAAGTTCTTTTCGGACCCGGCCGGCACAGGAGCCGTTGCGACCGGTTTTGCCGAATCTCCGTTCAACCCGGTCACCGTCAGCTTTTCCGCGCTCGTCTTGTCCGAACTAGCCCCAACCATCAGATCGAACACTCCCGGCTCAACCACGCGCTGCATATCGATGTTCCAGATCGCGAGCATCTCTGGTGTGACCGCGAAGCTCACTGTGCGTTTCTCGCCCGGCTTCAACGTGAGCCGCTCGAATCCCTTGAGCGCCATAACCGGCTGCGTCACCGAAGCAACGCGCTGATGGATGTACAACTGTGCGACTTCATCTCCCTCGCGCGTTCCCGTATTCGTCACGTCCACCGTGACCTTCGCCGTCCCTTCCTGCCTGATCTCCTGCGGCTCAACCTTCAGGTTGTCGAACTTGAACGTCGTATAGCTCAGCCCGAATCCAAACGGAAACAGCGGCTGCCGCGTCGAGAATTCGTAACTCCGATTTGCCGATGGCTTGTGATTGTAGTAGTCCGGCAGCGCTCCGACAGTCCGCGGAAACGTAATCGGCAACTTCCCGCCCGGGTTCGCATCACCGAATACCACATCCGCAACCGCCGTTCCGCCTTCCTCGCCGAGATAGAAACCTTCCAGAATCGCCGATGCCTTTTCCGCGATGTAGTTCACTGACAACGGCCGCCCATTCAGCAGCAGCACAATCACCGGCTTGCCGGTATCCGCTACCGCATTCACCAGGTCGTTCTGCGCGCCGAGCAAGTCCAGCGAATCCCGATCTCCGCGGTGACCTTCGGCCCACGCCTCACGATTCGTGCTCTCGTTCTCGCCCACAACAACAAGTGATACGTCAGCCTTTTTCGCTACATCGACCGCCGCCTGAATCGACGCGGTCTGCGTCTTCGCATCCACCAATTCCACGTTGTCCGCCCACCATCCGCGATAACCCTGTGGAGCCGTCGTGATCTTGCAACCCTCTGCGTACAGAATCTTCACCTTCGCGCCGGCCTTGGCCTTTATTCCATCCAGCACGCTCACGCCATACCCCGGATCGCTGCTGTACCCGCCCAGATGCACGTCCGCCGCATTTGGCCCGATCACCGCAACCGACTTCACCTTCGCCATATCCAGCGGCAGCAAGCTCTTCTCGTTCTTCAGCAGCACTATTGCCTTGCGCGCCGCCTCCGCCGCAAGCTTCTTATGCTCCGCGCTGTTGTTGATCTTTTCCGCGTAATCCGGATCGACATAAGGATGATCGAAAAGCCCCAACCGGAACTTCGTCGTCAAAATCCGCGCCGCGGCCCGGTCCACCTCACTTTCACTCACGAGCCCCAGCTTCACCTGCTGCACAAGATCCGGATAGATCGGCGCGTCCGAAATATCGAAATCTACGCCTGCCGCCAGTCCCTGACGCGCTGCATCGGCCATGTCGCGGGCAACATGATGTGTCGACATCAGCATCTGCAGTCCGTTGTCATCCGAGCTGATGTACCCGTCAAAATGCCATTCCTGCCGCAGCACCTTATCGAGAAGCCAGCGGTTCGCATGTGAAGGCACTCCATCGATTTCGTTATACGAGGCCATCACGCTTCCCACGTGCGCCTCCTTCACGGCAGCCTCGAATGGCGGAAAGTAGTTATCACGAATCACGCGCTCTGAAATGTTCCCCGGCGCGGTATTCGTTCCGCCCTCCGGAACTCCATGCACTGCAAAGTGCTTCGCCGTCGCCATTACATGGTGCCGATCGATCAAAGACGAATCGCCCTGCAATCCCTCGATCGCCGCGACTCCCATCCGGCTCACCAGAAACGGATCCTCTCCGTATGTCTCCTCAGTTCGTCCCCAACGCGGATCACGCGCCAGATCCAGCACCGGCGAGAACACCTGGCTTGCTCCCCGCGAGCCCGCCTCATCTCCAATCTCGGTAAAGATCCTTTTCACAAGCTTCGGATCCCAGGTCGCAGCCAGCCCCAGCGCCTGCGGAAAGCTCGTGCTGCCGTACTCCATATATCCGTGCAGCGCCTCTCCCGGGAAAATGATCGGGATCCCCAGCCGAGTTTTCTCCACCTGGTACCGCTGAACCGCATTTCTCAGGATTGCCGCATTGCGAGGCGTGAGCATCAGATCCGGGCTCCACTCGGCAGCCACCGCTTGGCGTGCGGTTTCCGTCGTAAAGGTCCCTGTGGGATCGACCACCTGCAAGGTGCGCAGCCACGACCAGCTAAGCTGCTCCACCTTCTCTTCCAGCGTCATCCGCGGCAACAAATCTGCGACGCGATCGGTAATCGGAAGACTTGCATCTTTGTAACGCGGAGCCGCCGCGTTCGCACCCGTGTTCTCTTGCGCGGCAGCTGTCACGGTGAACACGCATGTACCCATCAGCAATGCGGTAAACAATAATCCTGAAGAGATCCTTCTCTGAGCTTTCATCGCAATCTGCAGAAATCCCGCAACCCTTTCCCGATTTGAGGCGTGCCAATTCTAAACCGAGTACGCAGATCGTGTATGTGCGGTTCAAACGGCGCCGGAATCTTCTCCAGCCTTGAACGACAACCGTTTTTGCAGCCGCCTGTTGACATATCTTTCCAAGTCGTCGTACAGTAAACCAGTCGGTTAAATAACCAAAGGGTTCATAACCTATGCAGGACCACCTCAGTACTACTTTCGCCGCGCTCGCCGATCCTACTCGTCGCGCCATCCTCGCCCGTCTGGCTCTCGGCGAAACCAACGTTTCGGAGCTCGCGGAGCCCTTCGCCATGTCGATGCCGGCGGTCTCCAAGCACCTAAAGGTACTGGAGCGCGCCGGCCTCATCGCTCGCGGCCGCGAGGCCCAGTGGCGTCCGTGCCGACTCAATGCCTCCCCGCTCAAAGAAGCCGCGGGCTGGATCGAAGAGTATCGCCGCTTCTGGACCCCCTACATCGACGCTCTCGAACGCCACCTGGATCGCATGAAGCTCGCCGAATCCACGAGGAAAGCATCCGCCACCACGCGCCGCAAAGCTGCAAAGCCCAAGCGCACCGGAATCAGAAAACGGAAGACCAGGAGCAAAAGGAGCTAATCATGGCCGTGCACTATATCCCCGGACCCGCAACCGGTGCGCAGATCGAAAAGGACGGAAACAACTGGACCCTCATCCTCGTCCGCGAACTGAACCACCCGCGCGAACGCGTGTGGGAAGCGCTCACCGATCCACAGCATCTCCGTGAGTGGGCCCCCTTCGACGTCGACGGAAACCTCGGCCACGCCGGCGCTACCGTGCAACTCTCCGTTGCTAACGCGCCCAGGCCCATGATCTCCGAAACCACCGTGACCCGAGCCGACCGCCCCAGAGTTCTCGAGTACAACTGGGGCGACAAGAATCTGCGCTGGGAGTTGGATTCTCTCGGCGATGGCACTCGCCTCACGCTCTGGCACAATATCGATCGCGGCTTCATTGCCTGGGGCGCGGCAGGCTGGCACATTTGCTTCGATGTTCTCGATCGCTTCCTTGCCGGAGATCCCATCGGCCGCGCCGTTGGACCCGACGCATTGAAGTACGATTGGCAGCGCCTGGTCGACGAATACGCAAAACAATTCGGCGTCACCGCGCCCAAGTTCCCCGGCAAATAAATCATTCAGCCCAGGAGGTCAGAACTCAATGGAATCCGCTCTGCACAACCCAACACTCGTTGCCGCAAACAGCGGCAGCAAAACCAGAACAATTACCTACTGGATCATGACCGGTCTCGTAGCCTTCTTCATTGGGAGCGGCGGCATCGCGCAACTGATGCAGTACTTCGCCAGTCCACACGCGGTCGTCCCAGTCCTCGGCTATCCGATGTATTTCTTCGCCATCCTCGGCTTCTGGAAATTCTTCGGAGCTCTCACCATTCTCGTGCCGGGCTTCCCGCGGCTCAAGGAATGGGCCTACGCCGGCATCTTCTTCGACCTTACGGGCGCGGCCGCCTCGAATGCGATGAGCGGCGGCTACGGAGCATATGGATTCCATGTGATCGCGCCGCTCATCATCACCGGCTTCATGGTGGCCTCTTGGGCGCTGCGTCCGCCGAGCCGCACGCTTGGAACTATCTTCCCGGCGAAAAGCAGCGCCGCCGAATAATCAGGAGTTGTTCATGAAGACTGCAGCTTCGTCGAAAACATCCGTCGTCCTTGATGCCAGAATTCACGAGCTCAACGCACTCGGCGATTGGCGCGGCAAAACGATGGCCCGCGTGCGTGCTCTCATTCACCAGGCCGACCCCGCCATCGTCGAAGAGCAGAAGTGGGCAAAGGCCACCAACCCCGATGGCGTTCCCGTCTTCTCGCACAACGGGATCGTCTGCACACTCGAGATCTACAAAAACTCGGTCAAGCTGACCTTTGCCAAGGGCGCATCGATCAAGGACCTTGCCGGACTCTTCAACTCGAGCCTCGATGGCAACGTTCGCCGCGCGATTGACATTGATGAATCGACCACGATCGATGAGAGAGCTTTCGAAGATCTCATCCGCGCCGCCGTGACCCTGAACACGTAAGGCAGGTCCAGGAATCGGATCGCTTCGAAAGTGGTTCAGGCAGAATCGCTTCGGTTCGCTCACGCGATCTTTCGGAACGTCAGGTTGTACCGGTACGGACCAGTGATCGGATGATGGCCAGGCTTAACGGGCAGCACTCCATGGAATCGCATCCGCGATGGTCCGCCCCAGACGATCACGTCTCCGTGCTCGAGCAGAATCCTTCGCGTTGGATCGGTCCGCTGGAACCCGCCCAGCAGGAAGATGCACTCCAGCCCCAACGATATCGACACGATCGGCGCGAACAGGTCGAACTCGGAGCGATCCTGGTGGATGCCGAGCTTCGTCCCCGCCTGGTATCGATTGATGTGGCAGGCATCCGGCCGGAACTGCGGAAAACCCGCCCTCACAGCACAGCGAATCGCAAAGTCCGCCAGCACCCGCGGAATGGGCGGCCATATCCGCCGGTCCGCAGGTGCCAGTTGCGGTGTTTGCCGCGCTGGGGCAGAAGCCATCTGCGGGTTGGGAAATTCCTCGCCCCGCGTGTAGATCTGTTGCCGGGCAGCCCAGCGGCGCCGGAACGCCTCTGGAGTGCCGCAATCCGAAACCATCACCTGCATCGGCAGGCCGCTCGGGGTTGTCGCGTGGCGCAAAGGCGCCGCCGCCAGTATTCGCTCTACCGCCGCAAAGAACTCGACATCCTGCTCCAGTGCCAGTCCCCGCATGAGGACCGCGCCAGGGTAGATCTCCTCATGCGTCGGCTCCGCCGCAAGCTGGGAAAAGAGATTCATCGCACCCATGAGTACATATTACGCCGAAGGCGAATAAAAGGCGAATATAATTTTGCTCAATTTAGGGGGTCGAAGAAAAAGGCTCGGTGCTTTGCGGGTCAACTTTCCACGGAGGGCCCGATCTGACGAGTGGAACCATCGGCTTGGAATATTCTGTCCAGGTGGTGCTCCAGTAAGATCATGCGAAATGCGTTACAAAGGATAGGTCTCAGGACTCTCGAATCTCAAAGTGAGCACGAGGAGGATCAATGGTTTCGTTGTTGCCCAGGAAAAGTACATTCTTTGAACTTTTCCGGGCTCAGGGAACAGTGATCAAGAAGGCCACGGATTTGTTCGCGGAATTTGCGGACAGGTTCAGCGATTTTGACTCGTATAGTGCCCGTTCGAAAGCACTCGAGCGGGAAGGAGACGCTGTTGTCCGGAAACTCACCTATGAGCTGGCGGAAGCGTTCAACACGCCGCTCGACCGCGAGGATATTCATCCTCTCATGCTGGACCTCGATAGGATCGTGAACCTGATCAACCGGGCTGTCCAGGATACCTATCTTTACGGGATCACGGAAAAGCCGGCGATCATGGACGCGTTTGTCTCGCTGATGCGCGGAGCCGCAGGAGAGCTTGAGCAGCTGCTCACGGTCTTCGAGCGGCGCAAGTACGTTGCGGAACTGGCGCACGCGGTGGAGAAGATTCGCGGCATCGAACATCAGGCGGACGTTCTTTATAAAGAAAGCGTCCACGCGCTGTTCACAAGCGATCGGGAGCGCCTCGGTACTTTGTTTCGAGATAATTCCGATTCTGTGATCACGCTGAAGATCCTTGCAACAAACCGCTTCATGACCAATCTCGAGAAGATCGTCGACGCGTTCCAGGTGGCAGCGAACCGGATCGAGGGCATTGCCATTAAATGGAACTGACGCATGAGCCATCAGATATTGTTTGTTGGTATTATCGTGGCCGTCGCTCTCGGCTTCGACTTCACGAATGGCATGCATGATAGTGCGAACTCTGTTGCAACTATTGTGGCCACGCGGGTGCTCACGCCGATCCAGGCGGTTATCTGGGCGGCGTTCTGGAACATCGCCGCGTTTTTTCTGTTCGGGACCGAGGTTGCGAAGACCATCGGCAGCGGCATGATCGACGTTCATACCGTAACCCCGTTTGTGGTGCTTGCCGGGCTTCTGGGCGCAATCGGGTGGAATATCTTTACACTCTCGCTCGGAATCCCGACCAGTTCGTCTCATGCCATCATCGGCGCGTACGCTGGGGCGGCGGTCGCCAAAGCGGGGTTCGGCATTCTCCTCCCCGCCGGCTGGACCAAGACCCTTCTGTTCATCGTGCTTGCGCCGCTCATCGGGTTCTTGTTGGGCGGTCTTCTGCTCGTCATCGCGAGTTGGATTCTTGAATGGGGAAAGTCATCGCCATCACGCGTCGCCCCGTGGCTGAAGCGCGTTCGCCTGCTTTCTGCGGCAGCCTACAGCCTTGGACACGGGGGAAATGACGCGCAGAAAACGATGGGCATCATCACTGGTCTTCTCTTTTCCGCAAAGCTAATCCCCTCATTCCGCATCCCGTTGTGGGTTGTTCTTTCGGCTTACGGCGCAATGGGGCTGGGGACGCTTTTCGGAGGATGGAGGATCATGAAGACGATGGGCCATGGCATTGCGAAACTTCGATCGCTGGATGGTTTCTGCGCCGAACTTGCGAGCGCTGCCAGCATCTTTCTTTCCACCTTGCTCGGCATCCCTGTCAGCACGACCCACGTGATCACCGGCGCCATCTCCGGCACCCGGGCCGTGAGTCGCGTCTCCGCTGTGCGCTGGAATACGACACTCAGCATCGCATGGGCCTGGGTTTTCACTATTCCCGGCGCCGCCGTACTTGCGTGGGGGCTATACCGCTTCGCAGCGCTCTTTGGAATCCACTCTTGACGGACTGCCGAGCTGAATGGGAGCTGGGAT
>DATJEO010000096.1:0-10322 GCA_035496515.1 Occallatibacter sp. | reverse complement strand
TCCGATCAGGGTGGGGTAGAGGATGCTTTTTCCGCTTGCCGTGATAGCTCCTGAAGCGATGGGGCCAGACCAGGAAAGAAGCGAAGCGCCGTGCTGCATGGCGATGGCATTGTTGTTGGTGGTGTAGGCGATCAGATATCTCTGCGTGCTCGCATCGTAGAGCACCGAGGGGAAGCTGCCGGATGCGGCAATGACAGGCGTGTAGTGGCCTGAGTTGGCGGCGGCATTGGCATCGCCACTGGTGCCGGGCTCGGTGAAGGCTCCCTTGTAGAGTTTCTTGAAGAGAGTGGGAAAGGCGGCAGTGTTGCCCGCAAAGGCGTCTGCAACAACAGTTGCGAGTGGGGCTCGAGCCACGGCGAGGCAGGCGTCCTGATTACAGGGAGCCGGCGCAGACGGGTCGAAGTCGGAGAAGAAGACGTAGAGGAACGTGTTGGCGGGGTCTGCCGCGGTAAGGCTCGCGATATGCTGTCCGTTTCCATCCGCGATGAGAAGCGTTCCGCCGCCAACGTCAAGGTTCTGGTTGGCATTGAGAACAAGGGACCGCGGCACCCAGGGTTGCAGGATCTCGCCGAGCTTGGAGAAGGTCGCTCCGCCATCTTTCGACAGAGCCATACCTAAAGAGGAGTAGAAACACTGGCCCAATCCGCTGCAGGTGCCTCCGTGCAATTCGCCGTGATAGATGTGCAGAATGCCAGAGGCTCCGGAGGCGCTGGTGACGGTGAGGACAGGGCCGCCGGCGGCATAGTCGTGATCGAACGTGTAGCCATTGGGGTCGCCGCCGGGCTTGATGACGGCCGAACAGCCATAGGGCGCAGTGATGGCAGTGAGCGAGCCGCCGAGACGGTAGGTGCCTCTCGTGGATGGAGTGCCCGAACATGAGGAGGAGCTCGTGGCCGGCATGAAGAACGTGTAGGACGCGCCGTTGGCGAGCACACCGATGGAGCCATCGGGAGGGCCAAACTGAAATCCCAACGCGCCGCGCTGAGATGTAGTGAGAAGGGTGCTTTCCGCAGAGGGTTTTACAGTGAAACCGGTAGGTGACGTGAGCAGTTCCTTGGTCGCCGTGCCGCCGCCGCAGCAGGCGAGCACAAGACTCACGGACAGAACGGGCAGAGCGCGTTGCTGGAGGCCCCGAAGCACAAAACACTCCTGGCGGAACAGCTGGTAAAGCAGTTCAAGATCAAGATACAGCAAGACCCTGCTCTTCAGATGGACGCTGAAGGGAGGGAATAGCAGCGTTCCGGCTGCGAAAAGAAAAGAGGCTGACCGGATGGGTCAGCCTCTTTGAGTGTTTGCGGGGCGGTTTTGAAACCCGCTCCGGCTGGTGATGGCTTACTTGTTCTTCGGAGCTGCCTTCTTCCTTGCGCCACCGGTTGCAGGCTTGGAGACGGAGAGGAGGGTGGAGGCATCCTTGGCGTTGAACGGGTAGAGCTGCACCGACTGCTGACCGGTGTTGGTCAGGGTGAGGTCGACGCGGCGGTTCTGCGCCAGGTAGATGACGTTGATGCGGCGAATGGTGTTGGCCTTTTCCTTGTCCGTGAGCTCAGTGTTCTGCTGGACGAGATCCTTGACCTGATCCTTGGAGAGGACCTGGCTTTCGCCGACGGCGTTGGTGGCGATGGCGGAGTCAGGAATTCCCTGCTCCACGAGGTACTGCTTGACGCGGTTAACGCGGCGCTCGGTGAGTGCCTGGTTGAACTCATCGGATCCGCGCGGATCGGCGTGACCGGTGAGCGTGATGTGCGCATCGGGCTTGATCTGGAGGTAGGACTTGAGGTCCGTTGCCAGAGTCTGCAGTGTCTGCTGCTGGCTGTCGACGAGGCCGCCTTCAGGATGCTTTGCGGTAGGCAGAGCAGTCGGGAAGAAGACGCTGTGCAGGGCCAGACGAGCTTCGAGACGCAGCTGCTCAGGAGATGGTCCCGGCGGCGGCGGCGGAGGCTGGATGTTGAGGCTGGTGTTCGAGCTGGCGTTGTGTCCCTTGTCGTCGGCGACGTTGCAGGTGATCTGCACGGGGCCGGTCTGGGCGCCGGTGGAGGAGTAGGTCGCGGTGGTGCCGCTGCCGCTGATGGTGCCGCCGGAGGCGGTGTAGCTGTAGGTCAGCGGACGGTTCTGCGGGCTCACACCCTGCGAGGTGATGGTGGCCGAATCACCCGGCTTGAGGTCGGTGGGATTGGCAGAGCAGCTGATGGTCGGCGGCTCGTATTCCTTGACCGTGAAGGTGGCGGTGCCGTTGGCACTTTCCCAGGGCTTCAGGCCTTCCTTGCCGGGCTTGCCTTCCTTGACTCCGCAATTGACGGTGTAGTTGCCGGGAGCGAGGTTGGCGGTGTCGACTTTGGCGGTGGTGTCAGTTCCGGTAACGCCCTGTCCGGACCAGGTATAGATGACATGGTTCTTGGGGAGGAGCTGTCCGGCGGTGGCAGTGACGGTGACCGGCTCACCGGGGAAGACTGAGTTGGGCTGCGCCGCGCAGGAGATGGTTGCGTTAGGAGGCGGAGCGATGGTTCCCATATGAAGCACGAGGCCGGTGCTGAGGCGCGCCATATTGAAGTTGGTGCGGGCGACGGGGTAGAAATTCTCGTGCGTGTACTGGTAGTCGGCCTGGAAGACGCGGATGGCAAGATGATGATCCATCCAGGGCGTCTCGTAGTCGATGCCGCCGCCAGCGGTGAGGACGATGCCCCATTGATTGCTCGGGTAATAGGTGCTGGAGACGCTCTCTCCGCCGATGAGGGCATGCACGAAGGGGGTGATGTCCTCAGTGGGGAAGCGGGCGATCAAACCACCGGACCCGCCGCTGAACTGATTGTGGACGACGGCGGTGTAGTTTCCACCGTTTTTATGGAAGTCGCCTTCAGCCTGGATGCCGAGGTACTTGTTGAAATAGCGTGCGACACTGAAATCGACGCAGCACGTGATGGACTTGGCGGTGTCCTGCCGAGCGCCCTTGATCAGATCTCCCTTGGGGGCCAGATAACTAAATCCGGCGAAGATGTCCCAGCGTGAGGGAGCATCTGCTGAGGGGCCCGTTGAGGCGGGCGCGGCCGGCTTGGCGGTGTCCTGGGCAGACAAGGCAATCGGAATCAAACCAGAACATGCCAATGCCAATGCCAGGCGGGCTATTTTTGAAACTCGCGAGTGCATGCGTTTCTCCTCCGCAATCGAATAAATCAGGTTGGAAACGGCTCCTTTTGCGGACCATTTTCCGGTTGAAGTGACGGGCTCCTAACAGATGATCTGTTTGCTTAGATCGAGCACAACACCAATAAACGTAACATAGGAATTCAGAGCTAGAGACTACTTTCTGAAGGGGTTTACCAAGTGGTATCCGGCTGATTTAGGCGGTTATTCAATTGCAAGGGAACAGTGGGGACTGGCCGGCGATCCGCTGTTTACTCCACGTTCAGGGTCTTGAGCAGACTGCGGGGTTCGCGCTGAATCTTCTCCTGAAGGAGGGTGATGGCGTAGAGCAACTGCTCGGGGCGCGGGGGACAGCCGGGAACGTAGACGTCGACGGGGATGATCTGATTGACGCCCTGCACGATGGCGTAGTTCTGGAAGACGCCGCCCGAAGTTGCGCAAGCGCCCATGGAGATAACCCATTTAGGCTCTGGCATCTGGTCGTAGAGGCGTCGGATGACGGGAGCCATTTTCTGCGCCACGCGACCGGCGATGATCATGAGGTCGGATTGACGGGGAGAGGGACGGAAGACTTCGGCGCCGAAGCGGGCGATGTCGAAACGAGAGGCGCCCATGGACATCATCTCGATGGCGCAGCAGGCGAGGCCGAAGGTGACGGGCCAGACGGAGCTTTTGCGCACCCAGTTGATGGCGAAATCGACGGTGGTGAGGAATACACCTTCAGGCTGCTCGAAGCCGTAGTTGACTTCCTGCAGCTTGGCGCGATTTTTGGCGCTGCTGTCGAGCGCACCGAATAGATAGCGATCGCGTTCCTGGACGGTCCCCATGAAAGCTATTTTACCCTCTCCGCGTGTTGATGGATGGAAGGGGCGGAAGGTGGGTGGCTTTGGGCGCCGGACAATACGCGCGTGATCGAACGTTCTTGTCTCCCAGGTCTCAGAATCGAGACCTGGGGCACCCGGGTACAGGGGTGGCTTGTGAACGTCCCCGGTCCCCAAATGCGAGGGACCCGAGGGCACCCTGCGCTGGCGCGAGAGCGCATGAGGATGAAATGAGCTTCTTTATGCCATCTTTATAGGTTCTCGCGCGCTGCTGAGATATTCTTCGTTCGTTCACGGTACAGATTGCCCTCGCAGACGGATGGTTACGACCCGTGTGTGTGCGATCGAGTGGACAGTGGCTCAAAAACTTTCGGAGTGGACATGTTCAGTAATCGTTTCCGGGTAGTAAGCGCCGGGTTGCTCCTGCTGTTGCTTCTGCTGTTCCCTTCTCTCGCGCTGTCACAATCAGCTCCAGCAACTCAAGCCGATATCAAAGCGCTGCAGGACTCGATTCATACGGCGCAGATGAATGCGGATAACTCGTGGATGCTGGTTTCGTCGGCGCTGGTTCTGCTGATGACCGGCCCGGGACTGGCGCTGTTCTACGGCGGTCTGGTGCGGCGCAAAAACATCCTGGGCACCATGATGCAGAGCTTCGCGATGATGGGGCTGGTGACGATTCTGTGGGCGGTGGTTGGGTATTCACTGGCCTTCGCGCATGGAACGAGCTTTATCGGCGGGTTCGAGCATGTGTTTCTGAAGGGCGTTGGGCTGGCCCCGAATGCGGATTATGCGGCGACGATTCCCGAGCAGACATTCATGGTGTACCAGCTGATGTTCGCGATTATCACGCCGGCGCTGATTACGGGCGCGTTTGCGGAGCGAATGAAGTTCAGCGGGATGGCGGTTTTTCTTTCACTGTGGTCTCTGATTGTGTACAGCCCGATGGCGCACATGGTATGGGGCGTTGGCGGATTTCTGAATGCATTGGGCACACACATGCCGAGCCTGGATTTTGCTGGCGGAACGGTGGTGCATGTGACATCGGGCGTTTCGGCGCTGGTGACGGCTCTGTATCTGGGCAAGCGGATCGGGTACCCGCACACCGCGATGCCGCCTCATTCGATGGTGCTGAGTTTTATTGGAGCTTGTCTGTTGTGGGTGGGCTGGTTCGGGTTCAATGCAGGAAGCGCGCTGGCTTCTGGACCGTTGGCTACGAGCGCATTCGTCAACACGCATTTCGCGGCTGCGGCAGCTGCCCTAGGATGGACGGTCTTTGAATGGTTCCATAATGGCAAACCAACCGCGCTTGGTGCGATTTCCGGATCGGTGGCCGGGCTTGTTGCGATTACTCCGGCATCGGGTTTTGTGCAGCCCTTCCCTGCTCTGCTGATCGGATTGGTTGCGGGGCTGTTCTGCTCGCTGATGGTGTTCAAGGTGAAGGCGTGGTTCCGGTACGACGACTCGCTGGATGCGTTCGGCGTGCATGGAGCGGGCGGGACGCTGGGCGCCTTGCTGACAGGACTGTTTGCGACGAAGCTGATCAATCCGATCTTCGGCGCGGATGTGAACACAGGCGCGATCGATGGACACTGGGGCCAGCTGGTGAACCAGGTTGCCGGTGTGGCGATTGCGTGGGTTCTGTCGGCAGTGGGAACGCTGGTGCTGCTGTTTCTGGTGGACAAGACGATTGGGTTGCGGGTTTCAGCTGAGGAAGAGTCTGAAGGACTGGATCTTTCGCAGCACGGCGAAGAAGGTTACGACCTGAATTCCTGATGGAAAGATCGGGACATCGACGGCCGGGCAATCGAAACGCCCGGCCTGATAGGCTACCTAGCGAGGCAATGAAGCATGCTGAAGATTGAAGCGATTATTCAACCATCGAAGCTGGACGCAGTGAAGGACGCGCTGCTGGAAGCAGGAATTGAAGGAATGACGATTCTGGAGGCTCGCGGTCACGGGCGCCAGAAAGGGCATACGGAGTTCTACCGCGGACGCGAGTACACCGTTGATCTTTTGCCGAAGGTGAAGATCGAGATGGTGGTGCTGGATGAGATGAAGGACAAGGCGATTGCCGCGATCGGTTCGGCGGCGCGGACGGGAAGGATTGGCGACGGCAAGATTTTTGTGAGCCGCGTGGAGGATGCGATCCGCATCCGCAACGATGAACGGGGTGAGACGGCGCTGTAGGTTGGGTCTGATTTGGTGTAGTGGCTTGGAAGCCGCTCCTTCAAAGCGCACCTAGTGACGATCTGTTGTGATGGAGGAAGAGCATCTCCCAGATGTCAGACGTTTGTATGAGGGCTCAGATCGCGGGATGACAGGGAAAGGATTCCGCGGCTAAAGCCGGTGCGATCATTGGCGCAACAATTCAGCAGTCTAAAGGCTGCTGCTCCCTCCCGTTTTTTCCCACGTCTCCAAAGGCGCGAGACATGGGGCACCCAATCTTGTCAGTGGAACCAATCGCAGGAAGAGCAGAATCCCACGTCTCCAACAGCGGGAGACATGGGGCACCCAATCTTGCCAGTGGAACCAGGGTTCGAAGAATCTGGAAGACTGGCCAATCCAATCGCAGGAAGAGCAGAATCCCACGTCTCCAACGGCGGGAGACATGGGGCACCCGATCTTCTCAGTGGAACTTGCGTTTGAAGGATCTCGGTAATCCGCAGGTTCTGCGGGTTAGCTCAGGTTTCGTTTGTAGAGTGCGGCGCGTTCGGACCAGGCGCGTTCGGCGCCGGCTTCGTTGTAGACCTGGCTGCCGCGTACGGTCCAGCCATGATTGCAGCCTTCGAATACTTCGACGGTCGCCTTAAGGTGAGCCGCGGCGAAGGCTTGCTTCAGCTTGTCCTTCGCGGTTGGGTCGCGCTCATCGTCGTTAGCGGCGACGCAGCAGAGCACTTCAGCTTTCATCTGGGGAATCAAAAGGTGCGGGCTGTCGGGTTTGTCGGTGACGAGTCCTCCGCCGTGGAAGGTGGCTGCGGCCCCGATGCGGTTGGACGCGGTTGCCGCGGTACGGAACGTGAGCGGCCCTCCCATGCAGTAGCCCTGCACGCCCATCTTCTTATGCTTGTCAGTTTGTGACTGCTGATCGAGGAAGGCGGTGTAGTCCTTGGCGTCGCTGATGTTGGCGTCCGCGGTGAGGGCTGCGGCCATGGGCATGATTTTGGCGCGGTCTTCGGGCTTGGAGAAGTCGAAGGATCCGCTGACGACAGGAGCTTTCTGATTGCGATAGAAGGGATTCGGCACGAGGACAACATAGCCCTCAGCGGCGAGACGGCGGCCCATCTCGCGAAAGACCGGTCGCAAGCCGAGGATGTCGGTCCAGACGAGGACCGCGGGCCAGGGGCCTTTTCCTTCGGGGTAGAAGAGCGCGGAATCTGATACGCCGGAGGCCATGGGCACGTTGACGTCTTTCTCTACAACTTTGGCCTCCGCTGCCGCGGCGGTTGAGGTGAGCACGACCGTAGCGGCGGAGCTGACAACAAACGACCTCCGCGAAACCGTGGGATCGTGCGTGAGGCCCTGGTGAATGAAGTCGTCGCACATGCGGTGTTTTCTCCTGTTCGAATTGGGGATCAGACAAGCATGGCGGAAGGACCGGGCGGATGTCGAGGGAGACTCGAAGAATTGTCGAGCTGTCAATGTCCTATCAACTAATACGATGTAACGATTCGTCACGGCGAGAATCGTCGTGACTCACACGATTCCCATCGCGAGGCGCATTGCGCCTGGGCAGGCGAATCATCAAGCCATAGACAATGACCACTGTTTGAAGCAGTATGCTTTCGTCATGGCTACCCAGAGTCGTGAAATTCGTCTCGCTCGACGTCCGCAGGGAGAACCGGACCTCGACTGTTTTGCATTCGCAACCGTGGACGTGCCCGATCCCGCACCGGGCGAGGTGCTTGTCCGAAATGTCTGCATGTCAGTGGATCCCTATATGCGCGGGCGCATGAATGAGGGCAAGTCGTACGTTCCCCAGTTTGAGATTGGCAAGCCTCTGGAAGGCACCGCTGTGGGGCGGGTAATGGCCTCAAAGGATGACAAGCTGCCAGTTGGCACGTATGTGCTGAGCATGTATGGATGGCGCGAGGCCTATGTGGCAGCCGCGCCGAGTTTGCGAGTTGTTGATACCAACGTAGCTCCGGCTTCGGCGTATCTTGGCATCTTGGGCGTTACCGGCCTGACGGCATGGGTTGGCCTGTTCTCGATTGCGAAACTGAAAGACGGGGAGACGGTGTTCATCTCGGCGGGCGCGGGGGCGGTGGGGAGCGCCGCCTGTCAGTTTGCAAAGATGCATGGCTGCAGGGTGATTGCAAGCGCGGGCTCGGAAGAGAAGCTGGCTTACCTGCGAGATGAACTGCAGGTGGACTACGCCTTCAACTATCGCGATGGCGATGCGCGCGAGCATCTGAGCAACGCTGCTCCTGAAGGCATTCACGTTTATTTCGATAACACGCAAGGACCGCAGTTGGAAGCTGCACTCTATGCGCTT
The DNA here is from genome assembly GCA_035496515.1 of Occallatibacter sp. Lineage (GTDB taxonomy): Bacteria > Acidobacteriota > Terriglobia > Terriglobales > Acidobacteriaceae > Telmatobacter. The sequence continues at coordinate 1,868 of DATJEO010000096.1, read as the reverse complement.
GTGCCGTACGGCAGAGTGGCCATGTGCGGCGGCATCGCGGGATACAACGTGCCTGTGGCTGGTCCGCGCAATCTGATACAGATTGTGGGCAAGCGACTGCGCCTGGAAGGATTCATTGTTTCCGATCACTTCAAGGAGCAGCCGGCTTTTCTCGCGGAGGCGATACCGGCGCTCACGTCGGGAAAACTTGTGAACCGGGAAACGTTTGTAGATGGGCTGGATTCGGCTCCGGCGGCGTTTCTCGATCTGCTGCATTCAGGAGCGAGGAATATCGGAAAGATGGTGGTGAGGCTGAGGGCGTGATCACGCTCGGCTCTTGTCGCAGAGGCCGGTTGGGGCTTACAGAATTCAATCTTCACTAGTGTCCGCGGGCTGTGCTACTCTCCGGCAAAGGTTCCCCTGGTTCCACGAGAAATATGGAAAGTCCACGGCATTCCGCATTGGTCCGGGTGACGCACTGGCTCACGGTGATCAGCTTTGTTGCGCTGCTGGTTACGGGCTTGGAGATTGTCATCTCGCATCCGCGCTTCTATTGGGGCGAAACGGGCAATGTGAATATGAAGCCGCTGTTCACAATCCCGATTCCGTCATCAAGAGATACGGTGCCAACCGGTTATGGATACGTGATGCCGGACCAGAATGGCTGGAGCCGGTATCTGCATTTTGAGTCGGCGTGGGTGCTGGTGCTGACGGGAATCGTTTATGCGTTGGCGAGTTTGTTGAACGGGCACTTTCGGCGGAACCTAGTCCCCGCGCGAGGGGAGCGGACGCTTGGCGCGCACTGGCAACGAATGAGGCAATATCTGGGGCGAAGGGCGCCGGGGCCAGACGAGTCGCATAGCTACAACGTGCTGCAGCGAACGACCTATCTGTTTGTCATCTTCGTGTTGTTTCCGGTGGTGATCTGGACGGGGCTGGCTCTTTCACCGTCGTTCAACGCGGCGTTTCCCTGGGGAGTGAATCTGCTGGGTGGGCGGCAGACGGCGCGAACGTTGCACTTCTTTGTGACCTGGGCGCTGGTGCTGTTTTTCATGGTGCACATAGCGATGATTGCGGTGTCAGGGTTCTGGAAGCGGATGCGGGGGATGACGACGGGGCGCGCTGAATCTGCGGAGCCGGAAGCAGCGGCAAAGGAGTTGGCATGAAAGCGATGTCTCGACGGGCGCTGATTACTTCGGGGCTGGCTGCGGCTGGCGTTGCCGGGCTCGCGACAGCAAACCGCATCGCGGGCAAGCATGGACTGATTCCCCCGGATTGCCGCGGGATTTATGGGCCAGGAGAGACGCTGACCTATGCGGCACACCGGCTGCTGACGCGAGATGCAATGGCGCGTGAATTTCCGCGAAGCATGATCTCGAACAATCCATTTGCGAATGAAGTGGCTCCCCCAAGCGAGCAGTTCAGAAAGCTGCAGGCGGGCGGGTTCAATGATTGGAAGTTGACGGTGGATGGGTTGGTGGCGCATCCGATGACGCTGTCGCTTGCGGATCTGCGCAGTATGCCGACGCACAGCCAAATCACAGAAGTGGTGTGCGAAGAAGGCTGGTCGTATGTGGCCGAGTGGATCGGGACGCCGCTCTCCGGCGTACTGCGGGAAGCGGGAGTGCTGCCGCAGGCGCGCTACCTGAAATACTTTTCGATTCAGCCGGAGTGGTCAGACAGCATCGATATAGGCGACGCGCATCATCCGCAGACTTTTCTGACGATGGGAATGAATGATGGGGATCTGCCGGTCGGTTTTGGCGGACCTCTGCGGCTGCGGGTTCCGCGACAGCTTGGGTATAAGAGCGTGAAATACATTACTCGGATTACAGCGACGGATTCGATGAAGTTCCAGGGGGACTATGCGTGGTTTGCGGGGATTTGAG
>DATJEO010000095.1:0-6702 GCA_035496515.1 Occallatibacter sp. | reverse complement strand
CGCTTCATCGTGTCATGCTCGCGAATCGTCCCGCACAGCATCGGATACCGGGCCTCAAGTGCATCGAGCACCGACCGGATCGTCACCGGCCCCGCGACGGCAAGCGCAAACTCCCCATCCACCCTCGCCAGATTTCGCAGGTGGTAAGGAATTTGCACGCGTATCTGATGAACAGAATCTGACATGTGTTGTTCTATCGCTGATTCGCAACGAAAGGTGGGTGCCCCATCCATTCGGTCGTTGTTTCCGAATGGGTGGGAAACGATGCAGCCTAGATTCACGAAATCGTCTGCACCTCAACCGACAGCACCGCCGGCAGATCATGCACGATCGCTTTCCACGTGTCTCCACCATCCGGCGACACATACACCTGTCCGCCCGTTGTGCCGAAATACACACCACATTTGTCGAGCCTGTCCACCGCCATCGCGTCGCGCAGCACGTTCACATAGCAGTCTTTCTCCGGTAGGCCCTTCGCAAGCTCTTCCCACTCATTGCCGCCGCTCTTGCTGCGATACACGCGCAGCTTCCCCTCCAGGGGAAAATGTTCGGAGTCGCTCTTGATCGGCACCACATACACCGTCTCCGGATCGTTCGAATTCACATCAATTACAAACCCAAAATCTGTCGGCAGGTTCCCGCTGACTTCCCTCCAGCTATCCCCCGCATCATCCGACCGCATCACGTCCCAGTGCTTCTGCATGAACAGCGTATTCGGCCGCTCCGGATTCATCGCTATGTGGTGGACGCAGTGCCCCACCTCCGCATTCGGATCCGGAATGAACTGCGAAACCAGTCCCTTGTTGATTGGCTTCCACGTCTTTCCCCCATCATCCGTGCGGAACGCTCCCGCCGCCGAAATCGCAATAAAGATCCGGTCCGGATTCTGGGGATCAAGGATGATCGTATGCAGACACATTCCGCCCGCGCCCGGCTGCCATTTCGGCCCGGTTCCATGTCCTCGCAGCCCCGGCATCTCGCTCCAGTTCGCGCCCCCGTCGGTTGACTTGAAGATTGCCGCATCCTCCACGCCCGCATAAACCATATTTGGATCCGTCAGCGAAGGCTCCACGTGCCACACCCGCTTGAACTCCCACGGGTGCTGCGTTCCGTCATACCACTGGTGAGTGGTCAACGGCTTCCCTGTCGCATCCGACGAGTCATAGACGAAGCGATTGCTCTTCACCGGCGGCCACTGAGGTTGCGCATTCGGGTCGTCAGGCTTCACCCCCGGCTGGTACCAGGTCTTGCCTCCATCGTCTGAAGCCTGAAACAACTGCCCGAACCATGCGCTCGTCTGGGACACATACACCCGCTCCGGATTCACCGGCGATCCCTTCATGTGGTAAATCTCCCACCCCGCAAAAAAGGGCCCGCTCACATCCCACTTATCCCGCTTGCCATCCGACGACAATATGAACGCACCCTTGCGCGTCCCTACCAGCACACGAACCTTGCTCATTCGCTCCAGACCTCCGCCCGCGCTGTAAGTAGATTGGGATCTCGCGGGTGCCTAGAAATTCTTCCCGATTCCCTCCCGCCTCATCAACCCAAGATCTGTGCAAAAGTGACGAACCGGATTCTCGACGGGTGCCCAAGCCCGCCCTGAGCCTGTCGAAGGGGTCCCTCCCCGGTGAAGAATGCTTGTTCATCATCAACCCTATAAACTGGACACTGGACATATCTCGCAATGATCACGCTGTTTACCGGCTACGACGAAGAAGATAAAAAGAAAGCTCAGGAATCTCGCGCCGCGGACGAAGCGGCCGAACGCGCAAGGGAATCCGGGATTGCCGACGAGAGTTCCACGCCGTCGGGACCAGGTTTCTTCTCCCGCATGCGCGAAGCCGTCACGCGCACTCGCGACAACTTCTCCTCGCGCATCAACGACATCGTCGCGCTGACCCGCGAAGTCGACGAGTCGTCTCTCGAAGAGTTGGAAACCGCGCTCATCATGAGCGACATCGGCGTACAGACCACCACCGACATCATCGACGCACTTCGCGAACGCGCCCGCAAACAAGCCATCGCCGGCGGCGAGGAACTTGGCGATCTTCTCAAACTGCAAATGGTCGAGATTCTCCGCTCCCCGATCCGGCCCGTCTTCACCCCCACCACCCCGCCCAAAGTCACATTTTTAGTCGGGGTTAACGGCACCGGCAAAACCACCACAAGCGGTAAGCTCGCTTCCTGGTACCGGGCCCAGGACAAGTCCGTCCTCCTCTGCGCCGCCGACACCTTCCGTGCTGCCGCCATCGAGCAGCTCGAAGTCTGGGCTGGCCGCAGCGGAGTCGAAATGATCAAGACCCGCCAGGGCGGCGACCCTGCAGCCGTCCTCTATGACGCAGCCTCTGCCGCTAAGGCCCGCAACATCGAGGAGCTTATCGTCGACACCGCCGGCCGCCTTCACACAAAGTCCGGCCTCATGGACGAGCTCGACAAGATGCGCCGCACCGCCTCCAAGCTCGTCCCCGGCGCGCCTCACGAAGTCCTCCTCGTCATGGACGCCACCACCGGCCAGAACGGCCTTCAGCAGGCCCGCCAGTTCACGCAATCCGCCGGCGCAACCGGCATCGTCCTCACTAAGCTTGACGGGACTGCCAAAGGTGGTATCGCCGTCGCCATCGCCCGAGAACTCAATTTGCCTGTCCGCTTCGTCGGCGTCGGCGAGAAGATGGGCGATCTTCTGGAGTTCTCCCCCGAAGCGTTTGTTGACGCGCTACTGACTTAGCAGCAACAGACCCTCTCCGTTGAAAATGGCTGCCCAGAGGTGGATGTTCCCTCACGCGCTTTCTTCAGCTTGGGGTGAAGAGTCGGAGGATCTTCCCTTTCTCCTGGCCCGCCGCGAAGTGCATCGATCTCTTTTCTGATCATGTCATCGTCCGCTCCTCCATTCCCCAGTCGCTCGAAAAACTCATAGGAAGTCCTGCCGATTTCGCGTTGAAGGTCTTTCCAAATACCAAATCGCCTCTATGCTCCTCATTCCAAACTCACGAAAAAACTTCCCCGCATTTTGCAGGCTATTTCGAGGATTCCTTCACAATAGAAGTATGCGGAAGAGTTCAGGAAGCCAGTCGGACCCTCCCTGATCCAGCCCTATCTCTGGCTAAGTCCTTATGTCTCTAGATTCTGGCCACAAGCTAGTCAGAATACAAAGGTTATGCCCAATCGGGTCTCGTAAGTCTCTCATAAAATCAAATTTACCGCCAGAATAGGGGTACACCCCCTCCGCCAAATCAAGGGGTGAAGCCGTGCTCAAGGGATGCTGCCCGGCCGCACCGACTCTTGCTGCTGGAACTTTCTGTCCTTCCCATTGGTCTCGCCATTCTGGACTGAACCACCCTTGTGGATGATCCATTCCACACCGTTCAGAGCCACCGATTAAACTCGTTCCTGAAGAATCCTCTTACGTGACCACTCGTGCCCAAGACACCCACTGGATGCGCCGTGCCCTCGACCTGGCTCGTCGGGGCATCGGCCTCGCATCGCCCAACCCCGCCGTCGGTTGCGTCATTGTCGACCGCAATGGCGAACTCATCGGCGAAGGCTGGCACGAATACGACCTCCTCGACCACGCCGAAATCGCCGCCCTTAAAAACGCTGCGGGCATAACGAATGAAGCGGGATGCCCCATCCATTCGGCCGATTCGGGGCCCCCGGGGACAGGTCCTCGTCGCTTGGGTAATTGGGCCGAATGGGTGGGAGACGAGGCAGCCGGTCGCCTCCGCGGCGCCACAGCCTACGTCACTCTGGAGCCCTGCAACCACACCGGCCGCACCGGCCCCTGTACCCAGGCCCTCATCGCCGCTGGAATCTCGCGCGTAGTGGCCGCCACCGCCGACCCAAACCCCGACGTCGCCGGCCACGGCATGCAGGCATTACAAGCAGCAGGCCTTCGCACTGACATCGGCGTGTGTGAGGCCGAAGCCCAGCGCCTCAACGAGGGATTCGCCAAATGGATCCAGCACAAGCGCCCCTTCGTTCTCATGAAGGTCGCCATGACCCTCGACGGCCGCATAGCGCCGCCTCCCGAATCGCGCACCACGCGTGAACCCTGGTGGATCACCAGCGAAGCATCCCGCGCCGAAGTCCAGCAACTCCGCCGCCAAGCCGACGCCGTACTCACCGGCGTCGACACGGTCCTCGCGGACGACCCGCTTCTCACCGACCGCACCGGCCTTCCCCGTCGGCGCCCTCTGCTACGCGTCGTCGTCGATTCGACCCTCCGCATACCACTCGACTCAAAACTGGTCCGCAGCGCGAAAGACGATCTCGTCGTCTTCACGATGTCGAACAACGAGTCTCGCATCAACGAACTCCGCGCCCGCGGTGTCCGCGTCGGATACATACTCTCCAACACCGATCGTGTCCCTCTCCCTGTCGTTCTCGACATGCTCGGATCAGAAGGCATCCTCACCCTCCTTACGGAAACCGGTTCCCGCCTCAACACAGCCCTCCTCGCAGAAAACCTCGTCGACCGCATCCAGTTCTTCGTCTCATCCCAGATTCTCGGTTCCGCTGCGGTTCCCGCGTTCCAGGGTCTGGCTGGCCCGATCATCGTCCCACCTATTGAATCCCAGCGTAAGGGCGACGACCTTGCCCTTTCGACCCTCCTGCACGACCCTTGGCGAAAGCTCTGATTCCAAAAAGAATCCCTGTTTCCCACAGGCGCTTCGTCACAACTCGTCATCTTTCCGTCATCTTCTCGACAACCTCGTGCTCAAGGAAGCAATCCAATTAAGGTTGCATTAAAAATGCGTGAACGTTTCCGTGAACGTTTCAGGGACCCGCTGTTAACAATCTGGAGGCTCTTCGGGCCATGCATCAGGATGTACTCAGTTTCCTAGGAATTGGGCTTCTCACCGGGCTCTTTGCGGTCGCAACTATCATCGGTACAGCCATGCGCCTCGACAAGGACCCGGCAGTCGACGGTCCTCGCGCTCTCATCGCCGAGTTCTTCGGCCTCTGGTTCGCCTTCGCCTTCCTTGCTTTCAGCTTCATGATCGAGGGCGCAAAAATGCAATGGATCTTCCGCGGCATCGCCGCCTCCGCCGCCCTCATCGGCTTCATCTTCGCCGCTTTCTTTGCCGGAACTCCCGAGGTGCGCGTCCGCCTCGATCAGGAACCGACCGGCTTCGAAGCTCCCATCACAGCGCTTGAACTCAATCAGCCCCCGACACCGAAGAACCCCGCCATCACGGACTCCACCTCGCGTCCCTCATCACTCACCTAGAGCAAGGTGCTTCAACCAGTTCCCGTTTGCTCGTTCTCTAGTTCTCTGCCGCTTGATCACTCAACTCTGTGACGTCGACCCCTCCTGCATGGCCCGCCTCCGCGAGTAATATGATTTGATCCCTGAAGGAGAGAAGTCATGAGTCTGAAAATGGGTACGCGGCAAGTTAACGGCATCACCATCGTCGACCTCAGCGGCCAAATCACGCTGGGGGACGCAAGTGCCGCTCTTCGCACCGAGATCCTCGATCAGGTCAACAACGGATTCAAGAAGATCCTCGTGAACCTCGCTGAAGTCACCTACATCGACAGCGCCGGCCTCGGCGAACTTACCGGCTCCTTCACTTCCGTGAAGAACCGCGGCGGGCAGTTGAAACTTCTCAATCTCACCAAGCGCGTCCACGATCTCATGCAGATCACCAAGCTCTACACCGTCTTCGATGTTTACGACGACGAGAAAAAGGCCCTCGCCTCCTTCGCCTGATCAAGGCGCGTTGCAGATCCCTCAGCAGAGCCTGCGCACCATGGTAGATGTTCAGGCTCTCCCGAGTTCTCGGCCAAAATCCCTGGTCGCTAGTCCCTAATCCCTTAAAATAGAATCATGTTCACCGGCATCATCGAGCAGACCGGCACTCTCATCTCGCTCACCGATCGCGGCGGTGTCCGACGCATCACGGTTGAAGCTCCTGGCATCGCCAGCCGCCTTCGCGAAGGCGACTCACTGGCGGTCTCCGGCGTCTGCCTCACAGCGCTCGATGTCAATCCGACGCTCTTCTATGCCGACCTTGCCCGGGAGACTCTCGACCGCACCTCTCTCGGCTCGCTCAAAACCGGAGCAAAGGTCAACCTAGAACTTCCGACGGCCGCTGGCAGTCCGCTCGGCGGACACATCGTCCAGGGCCACGTGGACGGCACAGGGACTCTTACCGCACTCGATCCCGTCATCCCCGCTTCAAGCCCCGACTTCAACCGGGAGACCACGGATTGGACCCTCAAGGTCCGGGTTCCCGACAACATCCGCCACTGGATGGTTCCGAAAGGCTCCGTCGCGATAGAGGGCATCAGCCTTACCATCGCCGCCGTTGAGGGTGAAGAAATTTCCGTCGCCATTCTCCCTCTCACCTATTGGCGCACGAACCTTCACGCGCTGGCGATTGGAACCCCAGTTAATCTCGAAGCCGATGTCCTCGTGAAACTCGCCTGGCAACAGATGCAAGGCTCGAAGAAACCTGAGTTCGAGATCACCGAAGACTGGCTCGTCGCCAACGGCTACTGAGCAGCATCTTCAACAGTTTCCCGCCCTTTGCGCCAACTACAGCGCATGTACCGTTCCGGCTTGCATCCCGGGATGCGCTCGGTCACAATCACTTGCTTCAGGTCATGAAAACGGCGTAATCTTCGCTGCGCCGGAATGCTCTCGGTGCGCGTCTACTATACACATACCGGTTGGGTCTCGCCGGAACAGGAGCC
>DATJEO010000094.1:0-40540 GCA_035496515.1 Occallatibacter sp. | reverse complement strand
AGGGGTTCGCCGTTTCCCAGGTCTCAGAAGCGAGACTTGGGGCACCCAGAGTTCTGGTCAGTTCGAGGACTTTTTCGACGAGGTGTTCGGTTTCGGGGCGGGGGATGAGGACGTCGGGAGTGACGCGGAAGGGCAGACCGTAGAATTCGCACTCACCGGTGATGTATTGGATGGGCTCGCCTTTGCGTCGGCGTTCTAGGAGGGCGGCGTAGCCGATGCATGAGCAGCCTGCGAACTCTTCCTCGCCGTGGGCCATGAGCCAGGCTTTGTTTTTGCCGATGTGATGGAGGAGGAGCGTCTCCGCGTCGCGGCGGGCGCGGTCGGGGTGAGGGCTGTCGGCGAGCTGGGACTCGCCGTGACTGAGCCACTCACGGAGCTTCATCAGGCTGCTACTACTCCGTCATCACCGCCGAGTTGTTTGGCCTGGTAATGAGCGACGAGCGCGTCGACGACCGGCTGGAGGCGGCCTTCCATAATGAGGTCGAGCTGGTGGAGGGTGAGGCCGATGCGGTGGTCGGTGAGGCGGTTCTGCGGGAAGTTATAGGTGCGGATTTTTTCGCTGCGGTCGCCGGAGCCGACCTGAGATTTGCGGGCGGCGGCGAGCTCGGCGTTCTGCTTTTCCATCTCCATCTCATAGAGGCGGGTCCGGAGAACGCGCATGCCTTTTTCCCGGTTCTTAATCTGCGATTTTTCGTCCTGGCAGCTGACGACGGTGTTGGTGGGCAGGTGCGTGATACGGACGGCGGAGTAGGTGGTATTGACGGACTGGCCGCCGGGACCGGAAGAGCAGAAGGTGTCGATGCGAATGTCTTTGGCTTCGATCTTGATGTCAACGTCTTCAGCTTCTGGGAGGACGGCGACGGTGACGGCTGAGGTGTGGACACGGCCTTGTGTCTCGGTGGCGGGAACGCGCTGAACGCGATGCACTCCGCTTTCCCACTTGAGCTGCGAGTAGACGCGATCGCCTTCGATAATGGCGATGACTTCTTTGTAGCCTCCCACGCCGGATTCGGAGAGGTCGGTGACCTGGACCTTCCAGCGATGCTGCTCGGCGAAGCGCGTGTACATGCGGAAGATTTCTGCTGCGAAGAGGGAAGCTTCGTCGCCGCCCGTGCCTGCGCGGATCTCGAGGATCACGTTTTTCTCGTCGTTGGGGTCCTTGGGGAGGAGGAGGACTCTGAGCTCGTCTTCGAGGGCGGATTTGCGCGGCTCGAGGGCGGCGATCTCTTCTTCGGCCATGGCGCGGAGGTCGGGGTCGGTTTCGGCGAGCATGGCGCGCGCGTCGGCGAGGCCGCTGGTGACCTGCTTGAGCTCGCGGTATTTCTCGACGGGCTCTTCGATTTCGCGGAGGGATTTGCCGATCTTCTGGTACTTCTCGTGGTCGTTCAGGACTTCGGGCAAGGCGAACTGCGATTGCAGGTCGTTGTAGCGCTGCTCCATTTGTTCGAGGCGATCCAGCATGGGGCTCTCCGGGCTCTTGTGTTTTGGAGTAATTGTTCGTGTCGGGAGGAAATTGGCGCAGGAAGGTCTGGGCGGCGGGAGCCGCTAGAGGAGAGCCGGGATGGGCTGGTGGAGGGTCATTGCGCTGTTTCTATTTTAGCGCGGTTCGCTTAGAGAAAGGGATTGACTATGCGAACTCCGTCGATGACCTGGCCATGCTGAAGGTCTTCGCTGAAAACGATCTGGCATCCCGAGATCTTGGCGCAATGAATAATGAGCGCGTCCCAGTAGGAGATGTGCTGAAGCCGGTGGAGGTCGATCGCGGACAATACATCGTTCAACCGAGGCTCCACAAGGTCGAATCTTGAAAAGATCTCGAGCCTTCGACGAGCGACTTCAGGGTTCAGGCCGAGCTTTCGCGTTGTATTTACGAAATATTCCTGGAGCACCTGAAGAGAGACGACGCCCGTGCGGTCGGATCGATATTCACGGATGAGCGAATGAGCTTTGAGTTGTTTGGCAGGATCCCGCTTGTCGTCGGAGTAGAACAGGATGTTTGTGTCGAAGAATGCGCGGAGGGTTCTAGTATCTTTCGTACGCATCCTCCCTGTTCCACTTCCAGCCCTTCGAGTCGCCGAGCCCGGCGGTTTCTTCCAGGTACTTGAGATCGGCCTCGAGCTGATCATCGCCTCCGGCGAGATGTTGGAGGTGCTCACGAATCTCCTGATTGACGGTTTTGCCGCTGGCGCGAAGCCTTTCGCGGGCACGCTCAAGGAGCTTCTCGTCAATGGAGAGAGTAATGTTCATGAACACATAATACGTGCACACTTATTATGTGTCAAGTCTTCTCAACTGAAAGAAGCTTAACTAGCGGAATTCGGTGCCGTATTTGAGGGCGATCTGGTGAATCTGGTCGCGGGTGAGTTGTTTGGTCGGGACCCCGGGAGGGGAGCAGGTTTCCCGGAAGAAGCCGTCGAGGTCCGCGGGAGAGGCGGTCCAGAGCAGAAGTAGTTCGTGGTCGGGGTTGGCGAAGCCGTGCCAATGGTTTTTGGGGATGAAGATGGTTGATCCCTGCTGAATGGGTTGGCGAACGCCTTCGAGGATGAAGAAACCTCTGCCATCGAGTACATAGAAGGATTCTTCCATCTGGAAGTGGCGGTGAATGGGAACGCCGATGCCGACCTTGACCTGCTGCGTTCCAACTGCGAGGTGGTCGGAGCCGGTAGCTGCGCTGACCTTTATGACAATGTTGCCGCCGTCGCGGAAGTGGATGAGGTGTTCGCCCTGGTCAGGGTCGAGCGCATTGCCTTGCTTCGATGGTTGCTGCTCGGCTGCGGAAAGGCCGGGTGAGACAGAGCTCATAGCGATCCTTCCAAGTCCGAGGAGCAAGGAACGGCGTGCATCATCGGGTGCGTTCATGATGAGCTCCGATCTTCAGAAGCAGTCGATGTGGTCGCAGGCGTTCATAAGCGGGATCTGCAGATTTGAGTCGTGGTCTTGTTCGGAGTAGATGGTGACGGTGGCGGGTTTGTAGTCCTCGGGGCGTGCGAGCATGATGTTTTTCACGAAGCTCTGGGGGTTGCGATCGTAGAGCGGGAACCATGTGCTCTGAATCTCGACCATGACGGTGTGGCCGGCTTTGAAGACGTGGTCGGCGGCGTGGAGGCTGAATCGATATTCGCGAATTGTGCCGGCGCGAATGGGCGTGGGCTTGTCAAAACTCTGCAGGTAGCGGCCGCGGAAGATCTCTTCGTTGATCATGAGTTGATAGCCGCGCATCTTCGGATCGGGATCGTCGTCGGGATACTGATCGATGAGCTTGACGACCATGTCGTTGTCGGTGCCTGTTGTGGAGGCGAAGATGTCGGCCATGACTTCGCCGGTCATGATGAGGTCTTTTTTGAGGACGGGGAGTTTGAAGACGGCGAGGTCTTTGCGATCAGCAACGAAGCGCTGATCTTCAGTGAGCCAGTTGAACCACTGGGATCCGTTGCTGTAGGTGGGCTGGATGGGGCGATGGCGGTAGGGGATCGGGTTGGCGGGGTCGCTGACGTAGCTGGTTTTGGCGGGTTCCTTGGGCTCTGTCCAGCTCAGCGCGCCGTTACCGATGAGGTGAAGGGGGGTCGACTGGGATTCATCGGGAGGGAAGTGGGAGTAGCGCTTCCAGGTGTTGGAGCCGGTCTGGAAGCTGGCGGTGTCTTCGAGGTCGAAGCCGGGCTCGTCCTTAAGGAAATGGCCGAAGAATTTGGCTTCGATGTTTTTGCGGAACTCGGTGCCGACGGACTCGCCGTAGTTGAGGTTGCCGAGGTGCCGTGAGGATGAACTCCAGTATCCGTGACGCCACGGTCCAAGGACGAGGTAGTTCTCCTGTTTCGAGTCGTGCGGTTCCAGAGTCCTGTACTCCTCCTGCGGGCCCCACATGTCTTCCTGGTCGTAGTAGCCGCCGACGCTGAGCGTGGGGACGGAGACGGTTACGAGGTGGTTTTCGACGCCGCGCGAGGACCAGACTGAGTCGTAGCTGGGGTGATCGAGGAAGAGCTTCCAGGTGGGGTATGTCTGTTTTACGCCGGACTTCTTGACATCCTCGGCGAAGGAGCCGCGCTCGAGGAAGAAGTCGTAGCCGTCTTTTGGTTTGCCGGATTTGTCTTTGCCGTAGCTGACTTCGCTGTTCTTCTTGCTGCTGGCTTCCATACCCCAGACGTAGTCGTAGCCGTAGGTCTGGCGGAAGGCGCCGTTGTGGAAGAAGTCATCGCCTTTCCAGACGTCGATCATGGGCGCCTGGGGCGAGATGGCTTTGACGGCAGGATGAGGATCGATGCCGGCGGCCATGGCGAGGAAGCCGGGGTAGCTGGTGCCGACAAAGCCGGCGCGGCCGTTATTGCCGGGGATGTTTTTGAGAAGCCACGCGACGGTGTCGTAGGCGTCGGTGCTTTCGTCGACGGCTTTCGGATCCTTATGGTCTTCTTCCGGGCGGCTCATAACGAAGGTGCCTTCGGATTTGAAGCGGCCGCGAATGTCCTGCTCGACGTAGATGTATCCGTCACGGGCGAGTTCGGGGCGGCCGCCAGAGAACGACATGCGGCTGGTGCCGTCGGCTCCGTAGGGTGTGCGCTGAATGAGGAAGGGGAGCGGAGTGCCGATGTCGGACGGCTTGAGGATGATGGTGTGGAGCTTGACTCCGTCCCGCATGGGAATCATGACTTCGGAGGCCTGGTAGTCGTGGAAGACGTGGTGAACCGGGTCACCTGTGCGCTTGAAGGTGGCTTCGGGGTCGTTGGAGGCGACCATGGCTGTGCCGCGGCCGGAGGCGTCGAGAGTGAACTTGATGGTGATATGGGTTCCGGGGGCAGCGAAGTCAGTGGGAGAGCTTTGGGTGAGGATGGTGGGGACGAGGCGGTCGGACTCGACGACGAGCTTGCCCTCTTTGACGTAAAAGCTGTAGGGGAGGTCGGGTTCGTTGGGGTCGGTGTATTCGCCGGAGAGGGCGTCAAGATTGCCGGAGGCTGGGGGAGTCTGCGAGGCGGACTGGGCGCAGACGGGAACAGCGACGAGATGTGACGTTGGAAGGGAGAGCGCAAAACACAGAGCGGCAACAGCAACTCGGAAGCGAGTCAAAGCGGGTGACCTCCTCTTAATGAGCGTGGCCGTGGTGGCTGTGAGCCGCGGTGCTCGACATGTCTTCAATGGGTACGACGCAGCCTTCCAGTTCCGGACATCCCTGATGTTCAAACTGAATGGTTGAGTGATGGATGTTGTAGTGGTCGCGCAGCACGTGTTTCAGCTTCACCAGAATACATTCGCTTTCAGATGGCGGAATGTCGGCGATGGTTACGTGGCAGGCGAGGGCGTGGCTTTGCGAGCCGAGGCTCCACACGTGGAGGTCGTGAACGTTGATGACGCCTTCAACGGACTCCATGCCGGAGCGGATCTGGTTGATCTCAATGCCGCGCGGAGTTCCTTCGAGAAGGATGTTGAGGGTTTCGCGGACGATGTCGATGCTGGACCAGAGGATGAGCGCGGCAATGATGAGCGAGAGGACGGGGTCGATCCAGGTATGTCCGGTGAAGAGGATGGCTGCGCCTCCGATGATGACGGCGGCGGTGGAGAGTGTGTCTCCGGCCATGTGGAGGAAGGCGCTGCGCATGTTGACGTCGCGCGCGACACCCCAGAGGAGGGCGGCGATGACGCCGTTCATGACGACGCCGGCGGCGGCGACAATCATCATCAGGCGGGGCTGGACAGCGACGGGAGCGCTGAGGCGGTGGATGGCTTCGATGCCGATCCAGATGGAGATGACGACGAGAGTGGCGGCATTGACGAAGGCGGCAAGGACTCCCGCTCGCTGGTAGCCGAAGGTTTTGGAGTCGTCGGCGGGCCGGGACTGGAAGTAGACGGCGGCGAAGCTGAGGAGCAGGGCCAAAAAGTCAGAGGCGTTGTGGCCGGATTCTGAGAGGAGAGCGAGAGAGTGAGCGCGGAGACCGAAGATGAAGGTGATGACGACGTAAGCGAGAGTGGCTACGAGGGAGAAACGGAGAACGGATTGTGTCCTTGAGGCGCCGGGAGCGGGCGCTGCGTGGACGTGCATAGTGTCAGTTTAGATGGAAAGACAGGGAGCGAGGGAATGAGAGAGCCAGCTTTCAGGAATTAGGAATTAGGAATCATGGATTAGGGATTAGGGATGGGGGACTAGTGAGTAAGGTAGAGACAGTACACGGAGTTTAACCGCGGTCGGGGCTTAGTTTGCCGAGGCCGGGGCGTTTGGATGCGGGGTAGACGGGGAGGCTGGAGCGGAGGCCGGACCAGGATTCGGCGAGGACAATGCTGTTTTGGGGGTTGCCGGGCTGGTAGCGGACAGTGCAGGGATACCCGGCGCGCACCTCGGCAGGATCGACGATGGTCAGCAAGGTGGTGACGTCCTGGGAGCACTCGTAGTCGACGCCTGCGCTGCGATATTTGTACTCAAGCATGGTGAGCGGGCGGCCATCGTCTAGAGTCATCTCGCGAATGTCGAGCAACATGCCGTCGACGAGGCGACCGGACTGGGAGAGCATCTTGCGACGTGCGCGCTCGAGTTCCTCTTCCGTGGGTTTTTTGCGCCGGAGGTAGAGGACTGCGCCTGCAGTCAGGCCGGCGATCAGAGTGATTCCGGCGGCTGCTTCCCATGTTGTTCGGTTGGTGAGAAGGATCATCGCGATGGGCAGTCGAAAAATTCCCAATTCGAGCATACCGCAGAGTGGGTTTCGGTGTACCACAGGGAGAGAGAGTTGGGTAACCGAAGGTACCTGTCGTCAGTTCGCCTTGCCGGAAGGAAAAGGGCTTATCTAAACTCTGGCTTACTGGAGGATGCGATGAAGGTTGGCGTGCTGGGTTCGGGAGATGTGGCGAAGGTGCTGGCAGCAGGAATGAAGAAACACGGTCACCAGGTGAAGATCGGAAGCCGGACGCCGAGCAAACTGGCGGAGTGGGTGGGGCAAAACGCGGGGATTGAAAGCGGGACCTTTGCGGAGGCTGCGGAGTTTGGCGAACTGGTGGTGCTGGCTGTGAAGGGGACAGTGGCGGCCGAGGCGCTGGAACTTGCGGGCGAGAAGAACATTGCAGGCAAGGCTGTGATAGATGCGTGCAATCCAATTGCGGACGCGCCGCCAGAGAAGGGCGTGCTGCGGTTCTTTACGAATATCAATGAGTCGTTGATGGAGAAGCTGCAGCGGCAGTTCAAGGACGCGCGGTTCGTGAAGGCGTACAACTCGGTTGGGTCGGTGCTGATGGTGAATCCGGAGCTGAAGGGCGGCAGGCCGACGATGTTTATCTGCGGAAATGATGAGAGGGCGAAGAAGCAGGTGTCGCAGATCAACGAGCAGTTCGGCTGGGAGACGGCGGACATGGGTGGCGTGGAGGCCGCGCGTGCGATCGAGCCCCTGTGCATGCTGTGGTGTATTCCGGGATTTGCGCGGAATGAGTGGATGCATGCGTTCAAGCTGCTGACGAAATGATGGAGCGGGATGATGTGCTGCGGACGGAGCGGCTTATTCTGCGGCGCTGGCGTACGGCGGACCGGGAACTATTTGCAGAGATGAATGCTGATCCGAGGGTGATGGAGCATTTCCCGGCGCTGCTGTCGCGAGCGGAGAGCGATGCGCTTGTGGACTGGGCAGAAGCGCATTTCGAAGAGCACGGATTTGGGCCGTCGGCTGCGGAACTGAAAGATACGGGCGAGTTCATTGGCTTCATTGGGCTGTCGGTTCCGCGGTTCGAAGCGATGTTTACGCCGTGCGTGGAGATCGGATGGCGGCTTGCGGCTGAGTACTGGGGGCGAGGGTTAGCAACGGAAGGCGCGCGGGCAGTTTTGGATCATGCGTTTGCCCTACACGGATTGAAGGAGATTGTGTCGTTCACGACTGTGGGTAATGTGCGTTCACGGAAAGTGATGGAGAAGCTGGGAATGACGCATGATGCGGCGGATGATTTTGATCATCCTTCTGTGCCGGAGGGGCACGCGCTGCGGCGGCATGTGCTCTACCGGCTGCGACGGGATTCGTTTGGCGATTGACTTGGCGTTCATCTGGACGCCTTGACCGGCAGAAGCGCGGGCTCTATGCTCGGGCGATTGCGGGCCTTCGGAATGATTTGAGGTGGGGAGATGAGCACTGCGGCAGAAGCGGCAACGAATGTGGTTCATCGATTTGCGGCACAGCCTCTGCTGGTGCGGCGCGCGGCGGTGCTGGGTGCGGGGACAATGGGATCGCGGATTGCGGCGCACCTGGCGAATGCGGGGATTCCGGCGCTGCTGCTGGACATGGTGCAGGAGGGTGCGCGTTCGCGAAACGAGCTGGCGGAGAAAGCGTTGGTGAATCTGGCCAAGGCGAAGCCGGCTGCTTTCTATGAGGCGTCGCTTGCGTCGATGGTGACGCCGGGGAATTTCGAAGACGACTTGCCGAAGCTGAAACAGTGTGACTGGGTGATCGAGGCGGTTGCGGAAAATCTGGAGATCAAGCGGGCGCTGCTCGACAAGGTTAGGCCGCATCTTGCGCCGCAGGCTGTGCTGACGACGAATACTTCAGGGTTGCCGATTGCAAAGATTGCGGCGGGATTGAAGTCGCACCGGGAGAGGTTTTTCGGCACGCACTTTTTCAATCCGCCGCGTTATATGCAGCTGCTGGAGATTATTCCGGCGGCGGAGAGCGATGCGGGAGTGGTGGCCGCGTTTGCGACGTTTGCGGATCGTGCGCTGGGCAAGCAGGTGGTGTTCGCGAACGACACGCCGAACTTTATCGCGAATCGGATTGGAGTGGCGGTGATGTTTACCGCTGCGTCGTTGATGCTGGAGCAGGGGCTCACGATCGAGGAAGTGGATGCGCTGACGGGGCCGGCGCTAGGGTTTCCGCGGACAGGGACGTTTCGGCTTGCAGACATGGTGGGAATCGATGTGCTGGCGCATGTAGCGGCGAATTTTCCGGAGGGAGTGACGCCGGGCGGGTTCGGGACGGTGCTGCAGGAAATTGTGAAGCGCGGCTGGCTGGGAGATAAGAGCGGGCAGGGGTTCTTCAAAAAGTCGCGCGGGGCGGACGGAAAGGAGCAGAGGTTCGTTCTCGATCTGAAGACGTTTGAATATCGCCCGCTGGAGAAGGCGAATCTGCCGGCGCTGGAGATGGCGAAGAATGCCGCGACTGTGCAGGAGAGGCTGAAGCTGCTGCTGGCGAACGATCCGAAGAAGGACAAGGCGGCGCGGTTCCTGTGGCCGTTTCTGTCGACGCTATGGAACTTCGCGGCGGAGCGGATAGGCGAGGCGGCGAATGATGCGCCGTCGATTGATGAAGCGATGCGAGCGGGGTTCAACTGGGAGCTCGGGCCATTTGAGTTGTGGGATGCGGCGGGGGTGCGCGGGACAGTTACGCGCATGCGGGAGATGGGAGTGGCGGTGAGTCCGGCAGTGAAGGAGCTGCTCGATTCGGCTCCGGAAGCTGCGGCGGTTTCGTGGTACTCACCGGATGGGCCGCAGTGCTACAACCCGACGACTGGCGCGTGGGAAGCGATTGCGCAACGGGCGGGGCACGCGCGGGTGGCGGACTTCAGGCGGAGCAATGGGGTGGTGAAATCGAATCCCGGAGCGTCTCTGGTGGATGTGGGTGATGGGATTGGGTGCATCGAACTGCATTCGCTGAAGAATGCGATCGGCGGGGATGTGGTGGCAATGATTTCGTCGGTGCTGAATCCGGCGTCGGAGGCGGTGAAGAACTTCCGCGGGTTTGTAATTAGCGGGGATCGCGACCGGTTCAGCGTGGGCGCAAACCTAATGCAGCTTCTGCTGGGGGCGCAGGAGGGCGAGTGGGAAGAGGTTGAGGGTGCGATCAGGGCGTTCCAGCAGATGTGTTCGGCGGTGAAGTTCTGCCCTCGGCCGGTGGTGGTGGCGCCATTCAATCTGACGTTCGGTGGTGGGGCGGAGATTTGTCTGCATGGGGCGCGAAGACAGCCTTATGCGGAGACGTATATCGGGCTGGTGGAGACGGGAATCGGGTTGATTCCGGGAGGGGGCGGGACGAAGGAGATGCTGTTGCGGGCGGTGGATGCGGCGGAGTCTCTGGGTGCTCCCGATCCGAAGGACCCGCCTTCGCGGTTTGCGCAGTCGGCGGAGATGAATTCTGCGCTGAAGAAGACGCTGGAGACGATTGCGATGGCGAAGGTGTCTACTTCGGCGGAGGAGGGGCGCGGGCTGCGATTGTTTTCGGATTCGGACAGGATCACGATGAATCGGGAGCGGCTGCTGACGGATGCAAAGGCGCAGGCGATTGCACTGGCGGAAGCGGGGTATGTGGCTCCGCAGATGAGGACGGTTCCTGCGGCAGGAACGGCATCGCTGGGCGTGCTGAACACGGGGATCTTTCTGATGGGCGAGGCGGGATTCGCTTCAGAGCACGACATGAAGGTGGCGCGGTGGGTGGCGTACATCCTATGCGGAGGGAAGGTTACGGCGGGTTCAATGGTGAGCGAACAATATCTGCTGGATTTGGAGCGGGAGGCGTTTTTATCGCTGTGCGGGGAGCGCAAGACGCAGGAGAGGATCGCGTATACACTTAAGACCGGCAAGCCACTGCGCAACTAGACGGTAGTGAATGAACCGGTCTACGGCCGCGCGGTGCATGGGCGCGAGAAGGCGCGATGAAGATCGCAGCGAGCATTCTGGCTGGGCTGATTTCGGCTTTGATGTGCGGATATTGCAGCGCAGGGGCACAGGAGTCGACTCAGGGAGGGCCGGCGCAGTCGTTCAATGAGTCGGGCAAGGCGACGGTAGATGGGAAGACAGTCTCTTATCTGGTTCGGCGGCTCCCGGTGAATTCATTTCCTGATTTGCCGGATGCCGTAGTGGAGACACTGAGGCAGCGAGGGTGCCTGATTCCGCAGACATACCAGGCACACCGGCCGGAGAATGTGATCCATGCAAGCTTTGATCGTGCGGGGTCGTCGGACTGGGCGGTGCTGTGTTCAGCGCAGGGGAAGGTGGAGCTGCTGGTGTTCTTTGCACGGAACCCGGGAAAGGCAATGACGGTAGCGTCTGCACCGGAGTTGGCCCGAATAGCACGGCATGACTCGACGGGCGTTTACGGGTTTGACTGGGGCATTGATTCGGCATCGCCGAAGCAGGTGCGGGAAGCGCAATCGGGGCTTGAGCATCATCCGGCGGCGGTGGATCACGATGCGCTGGCGGATTCGGTGCTGAATCAGAAGACGGTGTATCACTTCTACGCGCACGAGGAGTGGACGAAGCTGGATGTGCCGGAATGATTAGGTTGTTTCCCACGTCTCCAAAAGAGGGAGACGTGGGGCACCCGGACCTATCGGTGGGTCATCTCTTTGTAAGGAGCGAATTTCGATGGCAGAAGCTGTTGTTGTAAGCGCCGTGCGCACGCCGGTAGGACGCGCGCCGAAGGGAAGCCTTTCGACGACGCGGCCCGATGATTTGGCGGCTCTGGCAATTAACGATGCGCTGGGGCGGGTGAGCGGACTGGATAGGGCTGAGGTGGAGGACGTCATCCTGGGGTGCGCGCAGCAGGAGGGCGAATCGGGCTGGAACATGGCGCGGATGGCGGCGCTCCGGGCGCAGTTGCCGATCGATGTGCCGGGGATGACGGTGAATCGGCTGTGCGCGTCGGGGCTGGAGGCCATTGCGCAGGCGGACATGCGGATAAGAACGGGAACGCAGAAGGTGGTAGTGGCTGGAGGCGCAGAGTCGATGAGCATGCTGCCGATGGGTGGGCTGAAGCCGAGGCCGAATCCGTGGCTAGCGGAGAACTATCCCGCGGCGCTGCTGACGATGGGGTTGACGGCGGAGCGAGTGGCGAAGCACTACGGGATCTCGCGAGAGGAAGCGGATGCGTTTGCTCTGGGAAGTCACAAGAAGGCGCTGGAGGCGCAGAAGGTGGGGAGATTCAAAGAAGAACTGGTGCCGGTGACGGTCACGATGGCCACGCCTGGTGCAAAAGCGGGGAAGCCTGTGACCACGGAAATGATGTTTGCGGCGGATGAGGGACCGCGAGCGGATACGACGGCGGAGGCGCTGGCGAAGTTGAAGCCGGTGTTTCATGCAAAGGGAACGGTGACGGCAGGGAATGCTTCGCAGACGTCGGATGGCGCGGCGGCTGCGGTACTGATGGAAGCAGGGCGAGCGAAGGAACTTGGGGTAGAGCCTCTGGGAAGGCTTGTGGCCTATGCGGTGGCCGGATGTCTGCCTGAGGAGATGGGGATGGGTCCGGTGTACGCCGTGCCGAAGGCGCTGAAGAAGGCGGGATTGAAACTCGAGGACATTGGGCTGATCGAGTTCAACGAGGCGTTTGCGGCGCAGGCTCTGGCGGTGATGCGCGAGCTGGGGTTCGATCCGGAGAAGGTGAATGTGAATGGCGGGGCGGTGGCGCTGGGGCATCCGCTGGGGTGCACGGGGGCGAAGCTGACGGCGACCTTGTTGAGCGAGATGCGGCGGAGAAACGTCAGGTACGGCTTGGTGACGATGTGCGTGGGCGGCGGGCAGGGGGCGGCGGGGGTGTTTGAGTCTCTTAGCTTCTAGCTGCTCACCACTGCTCGACATTCACTGTCAGGAGAGGATTTTTTGGATCTGGGAGATGTGGTTGGCGTCGTGGCCGGCCATGTGGGTGGCTAGGTCGCGCACTGTTATGCGGCCCCGTTCGGCGTGGATTCCGAAACAGTCCCATTGCTCTGGGGTGAGTGAGCCCAGGAAGAGCTGGTTGGCTTCGCGGAGCAGGCGATAGAGGGTAAGTGAATCATGCGGGTCGCGGGCGGAGTAGTTGCCGAGGTTCGCCCAGAGGTCCTGATCGAAGCCGGCGAGAACGCTGCCGCTGTGCTCGATCATCTGGCGGTAGCGCCATGCGGTGGCGATCTCGTCTTCAGCGAGGTGGGCGAGGATTTCGGCGACGGACCACTTGCCGGATGCGGGTCTTGAGGTGAGCCGGTCGCTGGGAAAGTTGGAGATGAGCTCAGCGAGGATTGCGGGGGATCGCGCCTGGACGGCGAGTGGGTCTTTGCCTGCTGAGAGGTTGCGGATGTGGGCGAGGTAGTCGGGTGAGTCGGGCATGAATTCGACCTTGATTCAATGTATACGGATCGAGGTAAGACGTTCCCGGTCTTTGAAACTGGAACGGCGCTGTCGGATAAGTGTCGGATCTTCGAACGCAAGGTGAAGAGAGTAGAGAAGGTGATGTATTGAAACTCAATGGCAAGGTCGTTTCGGGGATGGGAAATTTCGGCTACTGGATCGAGAAATTGGCGGAGCACTACGAACGAAAGACCGGCATGAAGTTATTTCCAGGAACACTCAATGTGAGGCTTGAAACACCTTACTCTCTGCCCTCAAGAGTCACTCGTCTCGAAGCGGAGGAGTATGGCGGTACGGTATCGGTCAATATCGTGCCGTGTTCGATCTTTGGCCGGAGAGGCTTCATTCTCCGCACGGACGCAAATGAAGCGGAGCGCGGTCACCACCCTAAAACCATCGTCGAAGTAGCCGCTGACGTGAGGCTTCGGGACTATTTTCATCTGACCGATGGAGATGCGGTTGAGATCGAGACTACAGAAGAGTGAATGGCCGGGGAGGCTTCCGGTGAGGTTCGGGCGGAGAGTGGTGAGGAGAATCGTTCAGTATGCGGGCCGGAGCTTGTGACTGCCGAGGAAGCTGTAGGTGAGGAACGCCCCCAGGAGTACACGCGCCCAGCATCATCGTTCCCATCCTAACCACGATGAAGCTGTGGTTAGGATGGGGTACCCACTTTATCAGCGATCTGACTGATCCAGCGGAGGACGCGGAGGGCTCGGAGCGTGTTCCAGCGGCTCGGCTGGCCGGTGGACTCGCCAGTGGAGATGGTGATGGCTTCGTCGTAAGCGCGGTCGAGGAGCCAAGTGCCATCGGGCTGGCATTTGCCCTCAAGGATGTGGATCGCGTCGCGGAGACGCGGGTCGAGTGAATCGTGACCGGCCGTGCGAAAGTATTCGAGCGCGCGGAGGATGTCGTAGTGGTAGCGGGGCGGGAAGGCGAACTCGAGAAATTCGGGGCTGGCGGTTTCGCCGGTGGAGAGGCGGCGGAAGAGATTTCGCTCAAGCAGATATTCTTCGCCACGATGACGGGAGATGGCGATCCTGCCTGCTAAGGGATGCGCGGGACCAATGGCGTGCTCGTATTCGAGCAGGCCTTCGAGGACGCAGATGGTGGTGTGGTAGGAGGAGCGGTGGCTTTTGGGCGCTTCGCAGTTCCATCCGCCGTCGGGGAGTTGTTCGTTGAGGAGGCGGCGTGCGAGGGGCTCGTTGGGACGTCCGAAGTATGCGCCGAAGGCGAGGACTCCACCGTTGATGCAGGGTTCTTCTTCCCCCTGGAAGAAGGGATTGCCGCCGAGTTGACAGCCGCGGTTGCCGTGGGCGGGTGCCGGGCCGAAGTCTGGGGCGCGGAGGTCCCAGCAGCCAGGATAGTCGTTCCAGCGGAGATTAGTTTCGGCGCGGGAGAGCGCTGAGATGACGGCGAAGTCGGCGGGGTCAATGCCAGTGGCGCGGAGAAGCTGGACGGTGAAGAGGGTAGTGAGCCAGGTGGGAGCATCGGGGCGGCGCCATGCGCCGTCTGGCTGCTGAGTGCCGAGGATCTGGGCACCGAGGCCTTCGTGAGGGATGCGGGCGCGTTCGGCGGCGATTTCTTGGGGAGAAGCGTCGGTGAGGTCGCGAAGGGCTTGGAAGCGTATGGTGGGGTCGGAGGTGAGGAGCCAGGGAAGGGGAGGTTGAGGATGCACGCAGCCATCTTAGCGAACTTCGAGTGCCGAATTCGGGGATAGGGAATGACGCTGTGCGAATTTAGGTCTGAGTTCGGGACGCCGGAAAGAGTCACAGCAACCCACTCACGTTTGCCCGGCATCTGAGCCTGTAGAAATCGCTCATGCGGTGCGGGTGCATTTTTGCGCCGTGGAGTGCTTCCGCTAAGTTCTCAAGTTCGGGATTGATGGGCTCTTCAAATTCAGGTCGGACCGTTGCTTTCGTCGTCGATGACGAGGACGTAATTGCGTCTACGCTGGAATTGATTCTTCTCAGCCGGGGATTTGCGGTGAGGTCGTTTGTGGATCCGACTGACGCCGCGGAGGCGGCGCGGAACGAGAAGCCTGATTTTCTGCTGACCGACGTGATGATGCCGAAGGTGAACGGAATAGAACTCGCCATCAAGATGAGAGAGATCAATCCTGAGTGCTGCGTTCTGCTTTTCTCCGGCCAGGCAAGCACGAGCGACTTGCTTGCGAAAGCCAGCGAGGAGGGGCACTGTTTCGAGATTCTTGCGAAGCCTGTGCACCCGCTGGAGCTGTTAAGCAAGATCGCGGAGCTGCTGGGGGAGACGATGCCGCGGCAGGGTGTGTCGAGGCCGATCGAGGCGACGGATTAGTTCGATCGGTATGGCTCTGTCCTGCCTTCATCTGCCAGATACCTTTACAAAACAAGTGCGGGTCTCTCTCGGGCCGTTCCCGATGGGAACGGCCTGCGGTGGGGATGACAGCCCGTTGATGAAGGCGAGGCTTCGTCAGCTTGAGTAGAGGTTTGTCTGGATGAAATCGTTGCGGAATTTGCCGGTGGGGTCGTGCTGGTTGACGAAGGATTTGAAGTCGGCGAGGCGGGTGTATTGAGCTTGTAGCTGTGCAGGCGGGATGGTGAAGAGCTTTGCCCAGTGGGGTCGGGGGTTGAAGGGCTTGAGCTGGGCTTCGATCTGAGGAAGGATCTGCTTGACGGTGTCCCACTCTGGTTTCCACGTGAAGTGGATGGCGAGGGAGTCGCGCTTATAGGCGGTGCTCATCCAGAGGTTGTCGGCAGCGATGGTGCGCAGTTCGGTGACGAAGAGATGCGGAGTGATCCTGTCCTTGAGTTTTTCGACGGCGAGGATGGCTTCGTAGCCGTGCTCGCGGGGCACGAAGTACTCGGTCTGCAGCTCGCGGCCGCTCGAGGGTGTGAACTCCATTTTGAAGTGCGGCAGTCGCTGATACCAGGGGCCCGGGGCACCCATTTGTTCGGTGCAGCTTTCTGCGGGATGGTCGGTGATGGGATGCAACTTCCTGGTTGCACGTTTGGCGTTGTAGAAGAGGTCCGGTGTGGTGTGCTGTTCACCGGAGGCGAGACGGCGCTTGATCCAGACCTGGGTGGCGCGGTGTTTCTGCCAGTCTGTGAAGAGGCTGACGCTGTAGCCTGCGCCGAAGATGCCGTCGAAGTTATGTTCGAGCTCGGAGAAGGAGAGGTCCTGGTAGACGGTCTGGGCGACCTGGAAGGTGGGTTGCAGGTCGAGAGTGACGCGGGTAACTACGCCGACTACGCCGAGATGGACGACTGCGGCGGCGAACTGATCGCCATCCTTATCGCGGGAGAGATTGAGGACGTCGCCGTTGGCGGTGGCGATCTCGAGCGCGCGAACTGGGGTGGCGAGATTGCCGTTATGGATGCCGGAGCCGTGGGTGGCGGTGGCGATGGCTCCGGCGACGGAGATGTGGGGGAGCGAGGCAAGGTTGGGGAGTGCGTAGCCCTTGGCGTCGATGACGGGGGCGAGCTGGCCGTAGCGGACCCCGGCGCCCACGGTGACGGCGCGCGCCTTGTCGTCAATATCGATCTGGTTGAGATGTTCGAGGGAGACCTGGTTGGCGTTGCTGTCGGCGATGCGGTTGAAGGAGTGGCGGGAGCCGAGTGCGCGGAGCCTGGAGCACTTCTTGACTAAGTCGCGGACCTCGTCGAGGTTGGCAGGGGTGTGGACGTGGTCGGTGCTGTAGTGGATGTTGCCGGCCCAGTTCTCGTGAGGCGCTGGTTGTTGTGCATGCGGCTGCTGCGCTGAGGCGAAACGAGAGGCGATGGTGCCGGCTACAAATGCTCCTGAGGATTTGAGGAATTCCCGCTTGTCCATTTTGAGTGAGGACCTCGAAGGCGGATGGAGGGACAGAGATCCGCGCGTGACAAGAATAGGCACGTGACTCCCGGGGTAGCAAGGAGTGATGAGTTAGAGCTTGGTTTCATATTGCGAAATCGTAAACAGATTTTCATTCTGGGTTATGCGTTGGAAGCAATGAAGATGCGGGGTTTCGCTAACAGAAATGGTACGGCGTGCATGTTATTGCTTTATTGGCATTTGACTATCTAGTAACCTTAAGAGAATGGCCAGTTATGTGGCGGATTTCAATACAGATCCGCGCTGGCCACAATTTCAGGAGGTAAGAGTCTGATGACAGAGACCACGAAGAAAACGACCACACGGAAGAAGACGAGCGCGTCGGCGTCTGCTCCGAAGGCAATTGCAGCGAAGAAGACCTCGAAGAACGTTCAGGAGATCCGCACGGTGAGTCGTGAGGAGATTGCAGCGTTGGCGCACAAACTGTGGGCGGAGCGGGGATACCAGCACGGTCATGATGCCGAGGATTGGCTGCGCGCTGAGCAGGCACTGCTGGGGAAAGCGTCGTAAGCAGGGATTAGCTGGAAAAATCAGAACGGCCGCGATTCGGGATATCCGCTCTTATACTTTTGCCCCGCGACGAAGACCTGTCATTGGGGAGTTGTAGCTGAAAAGGCTATCCGGCCCTCGCTGATCGTCCAACGAACTTTGCCCTGCATCGTCCAGCCGTCGAATGGAGTGTTGTGCGCCTTGGAGCGCGTCTCTTTGGCGTGATAGATCCATTCGGTTTTGGGATCGAAGACAACTACGTCGGCGAAGCTGCCGACCGCCAATGTGCCGCGGCCTTTGAGGCCGAGGAGCGCGGCGGGTTGCGCGCTGAGGAGACTCAAAACGCGGCCGAGAGGGAGCTTCCACTCTTTGTGGAGCCAGCGGAGGCACAGGCCGAGGGCTGTTTCAAGGCCGGTGATTCCGTTGGGGGCGTTTTCGAATTCGACTTCCTTTTCGTGCACGGCGTGCGGTGCGTGATCGGTGGCGATGGCGTCGACGACGCCGTCGAGAATGCCTTCGATCATGGCGTCGCGGTCGGCGGCTGAGCGCAGTGGCGGATTCATCTTGGCGTTGGTGTTGTATTGGCCGACGTACTCCTCGGTGAGCAGGAAGTGATGCGGCGCGACTTCGCAAGTGACGCGGAGTCCGTTGCGGCGCGCCTTGCGAACTGCGGCAACGGCGGCGGCTGTGGACGTGTGGGCTACGTGCAGGTGGGCGCGGGATTCCTTGAGCTCGGTGACGAGGCGGATGTCGCGCTCGACGAGGCCGCTTTCGGCTTCGGGAGGCATGCCGCGGAGGCCGAGTTTGAAGGCCATGGGGCCGGCGTTCATGCTAGCGCCATGTGTCATGCGGGTGTCTTCAGCGTGCTGGATGACGCTGAGGCCAACGCGGGCGGCGGCGGCGAGAGTCTCGCGCATGATGCTGTCTTTGAGGATGGGGTGGCCATCGTCGGTGACGGCGACGGCTCCGGCTGCCTTGAGAGCGGCGAAGTCGTTGATCTGTTCGCCTTTTGATCCGCGGGTGGCGGCACCGATGGGATAGACACGGACCGATGCACCGCGTTCGGGAGACTGCATCCAGCGGGTGATCTCGGGGGAGTCGTTCACCGGGTTGGTGTTGGGCATGGCGGCGACGGCGGTGAACCCGCCGGCTGCGGCTGCGGCTGTGCCAGTGGCGATGGTTTCTTTGTGGGCCTGCCCAGGCTCACGCAAGTGGACATGGATGTCGATGAGGCCGGGGGCTACGGTGAGGCCCGTGGCGTCCAGCGTCTCAGTGCCGTTTGCCGGTTTGAGCTTTCCGGGGCTGGCGATTTCGGCGACGCGGCCGTCTTTGAGCAGGATGTCTTTGGGGGCGTCGACGCCGGCGGCGGGATCGATGAGGTGTCCGTTACGGATCAGAAGTGTGCTCATGCGCGGCCTTCTTTCGGCGTGTACTCCCGAACGGACACAATCTCGTTCAAAGAGAGTGCGAATCCAGGTGTGTTGGCAAAATTCTTCTGCCCAGGATCGGCAGAGACGTCATGAAAGAAGACGTCCGGATCAGATTCTTTATCGAACACAGAAATAACGTTGACGAGCAGACGCTTGCCGTTCAAGGTTTCGATCTCCACAACACGATCTATGTGAGTCTTTAGGCACTGAATGTCTGTTTGATTCATTCGCCGCCTCAGTTCTCTTTCACGGTCAGGGCGCGTTCGACGACGGCCATGCGGATGGCTACGCCGTGGCGGACCTGTTCGAGGATCGCGGATTGTGGGCCGTCGGCTACGCCGGCGGTGAGTTCGAGGCCGCGGATGATGGGGCCGGGGTGCATCACGAGAGCCTCTGGCGCATGGGCGGCAAGGCGCTGACCGGTGAGTTGGTAGGCGTTCTTGTACTGGGCGAGGTCGATTTGGAGTCCCGCAAGGCGTTCGGCCTGGATACGGAGCATCATGACGACTTGGGACTGCCGGAGTGCGGCTTCGAAGTCGCGCTCGACGGCGATGCCCGGACCGGCGTTGGCGGCGGAGTCGGGCAGGAGCTGTGTTGGTCCGCAGAGGATGACGCGAGCGCCGAGGCGCGGCAGCAGGAGCATGTTGGAGCGGGCGACGCGGCTGTGAAGGATGTCGCCGACGACGGTGACGGTGACTCCGGAGAGGGTGGAAGACAATACTGCGGGTTCCTCGACTGCGCTCGCCCGGCGAGCTTCGCTCAGGACGACAGTCTTCGATGCGAGATCGAGATGGGTCAGGATCGTGCGGAGGTCCAGGAGAGCTTGCGTGGGGTGCTCGTGCATGCCATCGCCGGCGTTAAGGATGGGGAGGCGGGTTTCCTGCTCGAGGAGCCAGGGAGCGCCGGAGGAGTTGTGGCGGATGATGATGGCTTCGGCTCCGAGGGCGCGAAGGGTGAGGCCCGTGTCCTTGAGTGTCTCGCCTTTCTCGATGCTCGAGGAGAGGCTGGAGACGAGGGTCGTGTCGGCGCCAAGGGACTTGGCGGCAAGCTCGAAGCTGGTGCGGGTGCGCGTGGAGGACTCGTAGAAGAGCAGGGCGATGCGGCGCTTGAGAAGGATGCGGTCGCGGGTGAGCGGGTCTTGATTTTCGAGAGCTGTGGCGCGGGCGAGGAGGTGGCCGATCGCGGGGAGATCGAGGTCCATCACGGAGAGCAGCGAGCCGGGATTGTAGGGGAATGAAGAGGCTGGTGGTTGCGGGGTTTGGAGCTGGCGGCGGACGGGAGGAGTTGCGGTGGCATTCATGGTATTTGATCCCAGAGTTCTTGTTCCCACCCTAAACACGCTTCTTCTGCGAAAGAAGCATGTTTAGAATGGGGCACCCAGTGTTCTGGGTACCAGTGTGCTTCAGTCCACCCGCTCGACGAGGAGTACCTGCTCGTCGTTGTCGACCTCGTGGAATTTGACTTCAATGATTTCGCGGCTGCTGGTGGGGACGTGGCGGCCGACGTAGGTTGCTTCAATGGGCAGTTCGCGATGGCCGCGGTCAATGAGCACGGCAAGTTGGACGCGGCGCGGACGGCCATGGTCGAAGAGTGCGTCGAGTGCGGCGCGGATGGTGCGGCCGGTGTAGAGCACATCGTCGCAGAGGACGACATCGCGGCCTTCAACGTCGCAGCCGAGAGCACCGGGCGTGACCACGGGGCGCACATCGGCGGTGGAGAGGTCGTCGCGGTAGAACTGGATGTCGAGAGTGCCGGTTTCGACGGTGCGCTTTTCGATGTTGGAGATGAGCTTGCCGAGGCGCTGGGCAAGCGGAACTCCGCGGCGCTTGATGCCGATGAGGGTCAGGTCTTCGCTGCCGTTGCTCTTCTCGACGATTTCGTGGGCGAGGCGCACCAGAGTGCGTTCGATCTCGGAAGCGGACATCAGCCTGCCCTTGACGCGCAGGGCCGTTGAAGTTGTTTGTTCGCTCATAGGCTCTCTTGCCGGATGATAGAAGGCTGCGGCGGGAGGGGGCAAGCTGTGGAGAAGCGGTCGAGAGCCGGTAGCCAGCAGCCAGTAGCCGGTAGCTTGCAGCTGTTGCCGCATCTCCTCGCCTTAGCAAGGCGGAGGAAAATAATCTCCTAACCGCGATATTGAACCTCCTGTCAAAGGGGCTGAATGCAGGGAAATGACCACTCCATAGTCCGGGCGGTGCTGGCCGGAGACAAGGAAGCGTATGGGGCGCTGGTCCGCGCGCACAGTGCGGCCGTGTTCCGGGTGGCGTTTCGGATAGCCGGCAATGAGGCGGACGCGGAGGAGATTGTGCAGGAGGCGTTTCTGCGGGCGTATCAGCGGCTCGACAAGTTTGAACAGCGTTCGACATTCGGGACGTGGGTTTATCGGATCGCTGTGAACTGCGCGTTGAACCGGGTCGGGCAGCCGGGGATCGAGGCCGAATACAGGTACGGCGAAGAAAGCGATCCGGAGGCGAAGACGGTGCAAGTGGCGGCGCAGGATGCCGATCCAGAACGAGTGTTGCTGGGGCGCGAGGTAAGCGCGGCACAGGAGTTGGCGATGCAGAGGCTGACAGCGACGGAGAAATGCGCATTTGTGCTGCGGCATCTGGAGGAGCGCTCGATGGGCGAGATTGCGGAGGTCCTGGGAGTGGCGCCGAACGCGGCGAAACAGGCGGTGTTTCGCGCAGTGCAGAAGTTGCGCCGGGAACTTGCGCCGCTGAGGGGGAACGCATGAAGCACCTGAGCGAAGAGGAGCAGTTGGATATTTATTACGAGGACGGATCTGAGGAGTCGAAGGCGCATTTGAAGGCGTGCCGGGAGTGTTCGGCGGAGTACGCAAAGTTCAAGCGAAGCCTGGATGCGATCAAGCCTGAGGCGGTTCCGACGAGAGGCGCGGACTACGGAGAGCAGGTTTGGCAGCGCCTACAATCGCGGCTGATCCCATATGAGAAGAAGGCTCCGAACTGGCGCAAGTGGATGACCTGGAGAGCTGCAGCGTTGGCGGCTGGCTGCGCAGTGCTGCTGGCGGCGGCATTTGTTGGGGGGCGGTATTGGGAGCACCTCAGGGCGAAGCAGCAGCCGGAGATTGCGGGTAATGGCCAGCCCCAACAGCGGGTAGTGCTGGTGGTGCTTACGGATCACCTGGATCGCACGGAGCGGCTGCTGGTGCAGTTGAATCATGCGGATGCTGAGGACAAGGCAGAGAGCGCGCAACTGCAAACGGAGGCGCGGGAACTGCTGGCGTCAAACCGGCTGTACCGGGTGAGCGCAAGCAAAGAAGGAGATCCGGCTGTGGCGGGAGCACTGGACCGGCTGGAGCGGGTGCTGGCGGAGATCGCGAACGATCCGCAGCTGACGGCGACGGATCTCGATCGGGTGCGCAAGGACATGAATACCAGCGGAATTCTTTTTGAAGTGCGAGTGCTTCTCGCTCGAAAACCAAATCAGGAAGGCGGGCCGACGTCCGCGAAGGGAGTTTCAATCTAATGAACGCGAAGAGATACTTTGCAATTTTTCTTGTTGCCGGAGCGGTGTTGGCGCCATGCGGCTTGCGAGCGGAGTACCCGACGCCGATGCTGGTTTCGTTTGGCGGCGAGGGCGGCGGCGTTGCGGATGAAGCGAGTCTGTATGCGGATGGAACGCGGGCCATCAATGAGAGCCGCTGGAGTGAAGCTGCGGGGCTGTTCGATCGCGTGGCGCAGCTGCATGGGGAGCATGCCGAAGGCGCGCTCTACTGGAAGGCCTACGCGGAGAACAAGGAAGGCCAGCCTGCAAGCGCTTTGAGCACCTGCGGAGAATTGCGGAAGAAATACGCGAAGAGCCACTGGCTGGACGAGTGCGGAGCGCTGGAGATCGAGATCCGGGGCAAGAGCGGACATCCGGTTTCCCCACAGGCTGAGCCTGATGAAAATCTGAAGCTGCTGGCGCTGAATGCGCTGATGCAGCAGGACCAGACGCAGGCGGTGCCTATCCTGCAGAAGATCCTGACGGGCAACCAATCGGATGAGTTGAAGAGCCGCGCGCTGTTTGTGCTGGCTGAGAATCACTCATCGGAAGCTCAGGCGCTGATCGGGCAGATTGCGCAGGGACAGTCTGGCGCGGGTCTGCAGATCAAGGCGATCCGGATGCTAGCGATTGCGAAGGGTAAGGGCGCGAATGAGACGCTGGCGTCGATCTATCAGCACAGTACGGATGAGAAGGTGAAGCGGGCGATTCTGCAGTCGTACTTGATTACTGGGGACTCGTCGAAGCTGCTTGAAGCGGCACGGCAGGAGAGCAATCCGGAGCTAGCGAAGACGGCCGTACACACGCTGGGAGCCATGGGTGCAGCGAGTGATCTGCTGGCAATGTACCGGGCAACGAACAGTGCACAGACGAAAGAAGACATCATCAGTGCTCTCATCCCATGCGGTCAGAAGGGAGTTGGGCCGCTGTCGGAAATTGCGAAGTCGGAGCAGGATCCGCAATTGCGGCGAAGGGCAATACGCAACCTTGGGGTTGCGGGCGGAATGTCGGTGGCTCCGGTGCTGGTGGAAACGTATCAGAAAAATTCGGACGCTGAGACAAAGCGGGCGGCGGCGCAGTCATTGTTTCTGGCCAATGACGCGCCGGACCTGGTGACGCTAGCGCGTGGTGAGAAGGATATGGAGATGAAGAAGTACCTGGTGCAGCAGCTAAGCCTGATGCACAACGAGGAAGCGACGAAGTACATGATGGAACTTCTGAACAAGTAGAGAGGAAATCCCCATGAGACGAATCTTGTTGGTGGTGGCGATATTTGGGATGTCGTTGTTCGCGGAGGCGCAGCAGCCCAAGGTGATCAATGCGCAGATGCACTCGCAGCCGGCCGGAGCGGGATTGCCGGCGACGGTGGAGCAACTGAAGCACTCGAGCGGAGCACAGTGGCTGGGCTACGCCGTGGCGGCGGTTCCCGGATCTCATTTTTCAATGTGTTCGGATGACTCGTCGAGTGGCAACGGTTGCTGCGGCGTGTATCGGCTGGAGGCGGAGAACAACAATTTCCGGTCGTCGGATGGAGATCACGGAACGGAGACCAGCATTGAGGTGCTTGCGAGGATCGACAAGGGTGCGATCGACAAGATTCGTTTTATCGGGACCAGCTGCCAACTGGATGCGGGTGGATTGCCGTTTACTTGGCTCACGGATGTGAAGGCAGACGACAGCGTGGCTTGGTTGTCGAGCCTGGTGACGACGGATGACAGGCGGCACGCGGATCAGGCTCTGGCTGCGATTGCGATGCATGAGACGCAGAAGGCGACGGCGGCACTGGAGGGTTTCGCATCTTCGGCGAATCCGCTGTGGCTGCGAGAGAAAAGTGCGTTCTGGCTGGGTGCGGGCCGAGGTCATGAGGGGTTCCTCGCGCTGAAAAAGATGGAGGGCGATGCGGACCCTGAATTCCGCAAGAAGCTGAGCTTTAATCTTTTTGTCAGCAAGGATCCGGCTGCGGTGGATGATCTGATCGGGATGGCGAAGTCGGATAAGGATGTTGGGGTTCGTGAGCAGGCTATCTTCTGGGTCGGACAGAAGGCAGGGAAGAAAGCAATCTCAATGCTGAAGGATACGGTGGAGAACGATCCCGAGGTTGGGGTTAAAAAGAAGGCTGTGTTTGCCCTGAGCCAGCTGCCGAAGGACGAGGCCGTGCCGCAGTTGCTGCACGTTGCTCAGACAAATGCCAGTCCAACGGTGCGTAAAGAGGCGATTTTCTGGCTGGGACAGACACACGATCCGCGGGCGCTGGAGTACTTCGAGCAGATACTGCTGAAGTGAGCGCGAGGGGGATCAGATTTCGGGCCGGCGACGGCGACTGACGACGCGGGCGCTGATGGCTCCTCCGGCGACCGCGAAGAGCGTCAGAAGAGAGCAATACCAGGCTAGCCCGACGGTCTGGAATCCGGCCTGGCCTTCCGGGGAGAGCATCCACCTGCGTTGAGCTTCGGCCTGGGCGGCATTGTAGGGGACGGACATCTGGGCCTCGACCCGCCGGGTTTGTTTGTCCATCTCAGTGACTGCCTCAACCCATGCGGAGTCGAGCTGGTTGCCTTGATGGCGTACGACACGAGTCACGAACAGAGCTGCGCCACTGAGCCCAAAGGCGAGCCATCCTGCAATCAGGCCAGTGACAAGTCCCATGCGAGCGCCTGCGCCGATGGTGATCCATGCGGGACGCTGGCTGCGCATATAGAGCACGACGGCCCATCCCGCCGCCGCAGCCATCCAGAAGATTCCGAGTCCGCGAAGGGGTGAGAACTGCGATGTGAGAAGGCCGGCAGGAACGGCGAGGATCAAGATCGCCCGAATTCCGAGCTTCCAGTCGATTGAACTCGCGTCGCGAACGGCTTCAGGCCAGCGTTCGGATGATGGAGGAATTGCGCCGGGCTCGGAGGTATAGAGGAGTTGAGGCAATCCGCAGGACGGGCAGTAGCAGCTATCCGCGGGTACGGATTGGTGGCAGCGATTGCACGTCGTCTCCATAGTTAAGAGCCTAACGCATTAGGATGGGTGCGAGATGTGCGATGGTCTGGGCTTCGGTGCTAGAAGACGTGCTTTTCGCGGCTGCGAGGATGCTGGGGACGAGGAAGCTGCAGGGCCTGGCGGAGCGGCGCATAGGACCTGGTTTTGCACGATCGGCAGCGGATGGGGAATTTCAGTGTGAGCAATGGGAGCCAATCGCGAAGCTGTACATGCGCGGTGCGCAGGTCGCTCGATCCGCATTCCTGGCAGCAGAGGGACATTCAGCCTCCGAAGAACATCGCAGCTTTAGGGAGAGGCCCGGTCAGTATGTCACATCCCAAGGCGGGATCCGGTGGACATACGATACGCCCAAACGGCAGGGCGCAGAGGACTACCGCCATTGTAGGAGATGGCGGTTCAGAAGTTATACGCCCTAGTCGAGACGTATTGAATTCAGGATATGTTCGAAGGTGGGGCGCATTGCAGGGAAATCGGACTCCGGGGAGACAAAGACGAAGTAGCGCATAGTCGCATTGGCTTGAATCCCAACGATCCAGTCATGCTCCTCGCGACCGTTCGCGGAGCGATTGACGGCCTCAACGGATTGCGCCGGAAGGCTTCCAATTCGGATGTTATTGATGCGTCCGGGCTCGATGCCGGGATTCTCGCGAGTTAGCTCATTGATGAGCGTGCTGAACGGGTTCGCGTCTGCATTGGATTGATCCGGGGTGTACACGTCGGTGAGGACGCCGTATACAAGATTGGCGGACTTACCGTCGGAAGATTGAGCAATACCGCCGGGGGGCGCAACCATTGCGGAGTTGCGGTTCCCGGCTGCTCTCCAATCGGAGGGAACCTGCATGGTGAAGCCGTCTCCGGTGAAGGTAATCCACTGCTGCGGAGGAGCGGTGTTCACGCCGGTGTCTGCGGGTAGCGAGGCGTCGTATTGATTCACGCCGGTGCTGACGGTCTGATTGGGATCTTTGCGTTTCCAAACACCCGATTCCACTTCTTTGGAAGTGTAGGCACGCATCCCGGAGACTGCCTGGTGGATTTGCGTGAAGTCGGCGGAGTTTTTGACGTAGTGAGTTTTAGGGGCGAAGCTGGAGATCTCGCGGCCTACGTACTCGGTGCGATTTCCCGGATTGGGGTGATCGCTGAGGAATTGCGCGCCGCCTTTGCCGTATTTTCCCTGAATGGTCTCAAAGAACTGAGGCATGGCGCGAGGGTCATAGCCGGCGTCGTAAAGCATGCCAACGCCTTCGAGGTCAGCCTCCTGCTCGGCTTCTCGACCCATGCGAAGGAAGCTCAGGCCCGCTGTCAGGCCGATGCCTTTCTGGGCCAGGGCGCCCAGGGTGGAATTGCCAAGAAGGATTCCGCTCGCGATTTGGCCCAGGCCCGCGAAAATGCCGACGCGTTTTTCTTTTTCAAGATTGCAGACGGAGTGCTGCAGTGCCACGTGTGAGATTTCGTGGGACATGACGGCAGCGAGCTGAGCTTCATTGGATGCAGCCTGAATGGTCCCGAGATTGACGAAGATCGAACCACCGGGAAGAGCAAATGCGTTGATATCAGCGACGTTGACCACGTGGAAGTTATACGGCCAGTGATAGCCGGGCGCTTCGGAAACGAGCTTCTGGCCGAGTGCCTGCACATAACGCGTGACTCGACTGGAGTCCGGGAGGATGGGCATCTGCTGATAGACCTGGTCGACGACCTTCTTTCCCAAGTCGATCTGCTGCTGGGGCGACATGCTGTTCTTGCACGGTTTGAGCTCGACACGGGCATGGGCGCTGGGGCAGGAAAGCAGAAGACAGAATAGAAGGAAGACAGGTGGAATGCTGCGCAGTTTCCCGCGTGTATTTCGGCACGTCATGAGTGCTTAGAATCGCGGAACGGGCTGGGGGTTTGGCAGGAGTGAAATTACTCGGAGGGTGTGAGTTCTGGGCGATCCAGCCTGGCAGCGGAGCGGTGCTGGGAGTTCTTTGCCAGCCAGGCATCGACGGCGGACTCTGCTGCTTTCAGAGCCTCATCGAGGGTGAGGTTTGTGGAGTCGAGGATGAAAGCGTTGGGAGCGGGACGGAGGGGAGAATCGGCGCGATTGCGGTCGCGTTCGTCGCGGGCACGGAGATCGCGAATGACCTCTTCTGGAGGAGCGGAGGCTTTGCCCGACTGGCCGATCTGATCGTAGCGGCGCATGCCGCGAACTTCGGGGGCGGCATCGAGGAAGATCTTCACTTCTGCATCGGGGAAAACGACGGTTCCTATGTCGCGGCCTTCCATGACAACGCCGCCTTTGGTAGCCATCTCCTGCTGACGCTTGACCATACTGGCGCGAACGGCAGGGAAAATGCTCACTCGCGAGGCTGCTTCGGTGACGGTTTGATTACGGATCTGGCCGGTTACATCTTCGCCGTCGAGGAGAACACGGTTTTCGTTTTCGCCGGATTCGAGCTGAATGTCGGTCTCATTGGCGAGTCTTTGCAGGGCTGACGGATCGTCGAGCGGAACCTCAAGGCGGAGAGCCTTCAAGGCAAAGGCGCGATACATTGCGCCCGTCTCGAGATTGAGAAGGCCGTAGTGACGGGCCAGATGGCGGGCAATGGTGCTTTTGCCTGCGCCAGCCGGTCCATCGATGGCTACGACGAAGTTGCGCTGTAGCTTATGTGCGGGCGGCTCTTCCGGACTCATCCGCGCTTTTTGGCTCCAGGACGTGCACCGTTTTTGGAGCGGTTATTGAAGAACCTTTTACCGTTGGCTCCGGAACGTCCCGCGGCAGTTAAAGAAGGACGGCTCTTAGCTGCCGGACGCGCACTGCTGCGAGAGGGGGCGCTCTTCGGCTTTGCGGCTCCGGCGCGCTTAGTCCAGGACTGCGATGAAGCCTTGGACGGGCGATGCGAAGCAGTCCCGTTGCTGCTGGAGCGTCCATTGGAACCGGGCGTATGGCCGTTGCCCGAGTGCGTGTGCTTTCCGTTCTTGGCGCTATTCCAGCGGGATTCCGCGGTGGGACGGGAGCCGTTCTTCTTCCGGGTATCGGGAGTGTGGCGGGCTGCGTGACTCTTGGCGGAAGCGGAACGGCTTGCCCCGGCGGGCTTGTGCGGCCCGGCCTTGTGAGTAGCAGGGCGATTGTGGTGAGGACGCGCGATCTCGTGTTTGCCGTTTGAGACAGGGCGACGCACCGGAGTTCTCGGAACGTGATGACTCGCGGGCTCAGGCTGCGGCTGGGCGGGAGCGGGTGCTGCGACTGGGGCCGGCGGTGGAACCGGAGCGGGTGGCCTGGGCTGGAAAGCGGCAGGTTGCTGGGCAAACGGGACCGACTTTGCGGGACTGGGGGTCTCGTCGTCCCGATCGAAGGAGCGGGTGAAATAAGACGAGGCGGAAAGAGTGGAGTTGGCGAACAAGCTGGAAACGGGCTCGAACTCGGGCAAAGTTCCGGCCACATAGAAGTGCGGCGCGTGTCCCAGCGAAAGGGTATGTACCTGACGGGTGGCAACCAGGCCGCGGATGACTTCGCGGATCTTGCTGCGGGCTGTGAGGGCGGCCAGGAAAAGCTCGACATCCTCCATGGTTGCGGCGATGACGGCTTGCAGGTAGATGGAGGCAAGCACCGAAATTGCAGTGACTTGGGAAGTGGAAGCGCCTTCAGCAATGGCGCGCTGGAAGCGGGTCCGAAGCAACTGCCACCTGGCGGGCTGGCCTTTGGCTGGGATTACGGGGATGATGCGAAGCTGCTGCCAGAGCTCGGTGATTGCGCGAACGACGGCGGACTCCGAGACCTCACGGCCGAGGGCCTGCTTGAGCTGGGAGACGGTGAGCTCGTTGGCCTCAAGCAGCTTATAAACGTGAACGGCGAGTTGCGAGACCTGACGCGAGCCGGTTAGCTGAGGGCTGCGACGCCAGTCGCGATCTCCGCGAAGGGCATAGACATAGGGCAGCACCCAAGCGGCCACGACGAAATCGGGCTGTTCGCCAGGTTGTCCATGAAGGTTTAGTCGTACAGCAACCCCTTCATTCTCAAGACGGATGAGCAGTTCTTCTGCAAGGGCGATGGTTTTTGGATCGGGAGTGGCTTCCAGCCGTCCAGCGACCGCTTCAACCAAGGACGGGGCAACAGAAGTGGAGAATTGTCTTCTGGGAAGAAAAAGACAAAGCCCGGTCTCCTCGATCCAGGTGCGGGCTTCTTCCAAAGTAAGAGTCCCAAGGCCGTTCTGGCGCATTCTTTCTGCGCGCGCTTGTGCTAATTGCTCGGATGTCAAAGAAAAACCTCACTTCCGGGTTGGCGCAACCGCAGCGGTTGTGTGCTTTTACGCCCGGCAGCTCTCATGCCTTGGCAGAGGGCCGCCCCCAAATTCTTATCTTAAATGCGATTTAAATTCGATGGAAGGCCCGCTGGATGTCCTTCCAGGAATACAGCAGAGCTATCGGACGACCGTGTGGGCAACTTGTTGGATGCTCGGTCTTTGCAAGTTCCAACAATAGCCATTCCATTCGTTTTGGGTCAAGGGGGGTATTTATCTTGATGGCGGAATGGCAGGCGATGGAGGCGGCGATACGCGTGCGAAGAGCGGTAAGATCCTCATTCAGCGATGGTTCGCGAGAGGCTTCGCTGGACTGATCGATGACTTCGTTGAGCATGCGCTCGAGGGAAGCACCCTCAAGCCCGACCGGAGCGGCCTTGACCGCAAGTGTCTGGGGGCCGAAGGGTTCGACCTCAAATCCGTTGCGCTCAAGTTCCTCGGCGATTTGCGCAAAAATTACCATCTGCCACGGCTTGAGCTCGACGAGCAGCGGCATGAGAAGGCGCTGGCGCTGAATGTGTTCAACCCGGCGGTCTCGCAGGATTCTCTCGAAAAGCACACGTTCGTGTGCGACGTGCTGATCGATGATCCAGAGGCCGTCTTCGCCGGCGGCGAGGATAAAGGAGTCGCGTAGCTGGCCCATTGGGCGCAGGGATCCGAGCTGATTGAGGGTGATGGCTGCCTGTTCGGCTTCGATTTGGGCGGCGGCTTCCTGGGGAGGGGGGAGGGGGTCCAGTGCATCGGGGGAGCAGTTATCGTGCGCGGGAGGCGGAGCTTCAAGGAGGGCGGCCGCGGCTTGCCTGAGCGATTGCTGTTCAAACTGGACGGCTAGCTCGCGCTCGTCAAAGGGGAGCTTTCCCGGTAGGGGGGTGAGGGGACGCGGCGTGAGGCGGAAAGGCTCAGCTTCTGTGCTGGCCGGCTGGTCGGGAATGCCTTCGGCGGGGGATTCGCCGGGGGAACCGGGCAGGCGCGAACCGGGAATGGGGATCAGCGATGGAGTGGCGGCCGGGGAGGACTCGAGGGCGGCTTTGAATCCGGCTACGGGACGGGCTGCGATGAGCGCATTGCGAAGACTGTCGCGAACGAAGTCGTGAATGAGGGATTGCTGGCGGAAGCGGACCTCGGTCTTAGCAGGGTGAACATTGACGTCAACCTCCTCGGGCGGCATATCGAGGAAGAGAAGGACGACGGGGTAGCTGGTGGGAGGAATGATGTTGCGATAGGCCTCGCTGATGGCGTGGAGAAGAAGACGATCGCGAATGAGGCGTTTGTTGACGAAGATGTAGATCGAATTGCGGTTGAGCTTCTGGAGTTCGGGCTTGGAGTAGAAGCCGGAGAGGCGGAGCGCGCCGGGGGTGCGGGGGGGCTGATCCGGGTCGCGTTTCCAGGGGGGCGGCTCGGGGAGGCCGGAGCGGTCGAGCTGAGTTTCCGCGGCAACGGGAAGGAGTTGCGCGAGGGTGTCTTTGCCGAAGATCTGATAAATGCGCTCGGCGGGACGGCTGACAGGTGGCGCGGTGACCAGCGAATGCGATGCGGAAATCAGTTCGAAGTGTTTTTCGGGATGGGCGAGTGCGTAATGCGTGACGAGCGCGGCGACGTGCGAGAGTTCCGTTGATTCAGCGCGGAGGAATTTGCGACGCGCAGGAGTGTTGAAGAAGAGATCGGAGACGGAGATCGTGGTGCCGCGAGGAAGGGCGGCATCGTCGACGTGGTGGATTTTGCCGCCGGCGATCTCGAGATGGGTGCCGGAGGGCTCGTCGCCAGTTGCGGTGTCAAGCGAGACGCGCGCAACGGAGGCGATGGAGGGCAGGGCTTCTCCGCGAAATCCGAGAGTGTCGATGGAGAGGAGTTCGTCAGCGGTGCGCAGCTTGGAGGTTGCATGTCGTTCGAAGGCGAGAAGGGCATCATCGCGATTCATGCCCTGACCGTCGTCGGCGATGCGGATGAGCTTGCGGCCTCCGGCTTCGACCTCGATACGGATACGATTTGCGCCTGCGTCGAGTGCGTTCTCAAGAAGTTCTTTGACGACGGAAGCGGGGCGGTCGACGACTTCACCGGCGGCAATCTGATTGGCCACCTGGTCGGAGAGAACTCGAATGCGCCCCATGAGATGAGGTTAGCAGGGAAGATCATTCATGAGGGATCAGGGATCAGGGATCAGGGATCAGGGATGAGGGATTAGGGATTAGGGATTAGGGATTAGGGAATTGAGGATTGGGATTAGAGACGGGAAACGAACAAGGGGACAGAAACAGGCAATGAAGGAATCGAGAGATATCAGTGAGCGATAGTCTGCTCACTGATATCAGATCAATGTGCTTGAGGGGCTGTCGTTGATTCCTTCTGCATCTGCTGGAGGCATGCGAGGGCGCGATCGCCATCGGATCCTTTAAGCGGCACGAGATTGAAGACGGCGAGACAAACATTCGCGAGAACGAACTTTGGCGAGTGTCCCCAGAAGAGCAGGATGAGCGCGACATTGGTGAGCGGGCCGGCGAGCGAGACGAGCAGGTTCTTCGCGGGAGATCCGGCTTCGCGGACGATGTACATGCCCTTCATGCAGAGGCCGACTGTTTTGACCTTGATGCCGAGCATGAGTGAAGTAGCAAGATGGCCGAATTCGTGGAGCACCATTGCGGAGAGGCCTAGAAATAATGTTCCGGCCAGGGAGATGAGCCAGTGAGTCAATAAATAATGCATATATCTAAGCTCCCTTTCATTCCCTTGAGATGTGGCCTGCGCATCTCGGGATGTACATGTTGGACTCGGGGAAGCCGTAATGGAACGCAGAGATTCTGGTAACCATGCTGGATGGGTACGCAGATAGAAGGAGTTGATTACTGCGATCGCGAAATTTTCATTGCAGTAGATGAATCCCAACTCGCGCCATGTGCATCGCGGGTCTGATTCATGTCGGAGTAGTTCGGAACGACGCGCAGCAGCAACGCTCAGCAGATCCAGATGCCGCCAGGGATGACGAGGGCGGCGAGAATGCCGATGGCATCGAGTGCAAACGACGTGAGAATGCCTAAGGTGACGAGCCTTCCGCGTGTGCCCGGTGAGAACGGGAATTCGCGATACATCCACCAGAGCAGGAATCGCCATTCAAGGATGCGGATGGGAACGAGTAGTGCGAAAAAGATCAGCGTCGTTGTTTGGTTGCTGGGAAGGCGATCGAGCAGGCCGGAGAAGATAGACAGGCCTACGACTGATCCCACCAGAACGCCAATGACTGTCCGAGCGGCTCCGGCGTGAAATGCTGATGGAGGATCAGCGAATGCAGTTGAGTCGGCAAAGTGGGTGGATGAGTAGTCGCAGACAGGAACAGAAGCAATCGCGCGAGGTTCGATCATCCATCGGCAAAAAGCGGTGTAGCGGATGAACTTTGCAATGGCGAAGTAAGCAAAACCACCTGGGGCCGGACCGGCGGGCATATTGCAGCGATGATACGACAGACAATGTTGGACCTAAGAAAAAACGCCGCGCGGGGCGGCGTTTTCTTTTCACGATAGCGGCGCGTTAGATGCCGACGCCGAATTCGTTGGACTGCTGATTGCCGGCGCTAGAGTAGAAGTCATAAGGCGTGCGGTGATTGAACTTGTAGCGAAGGCGAAGTTCGCGACCTACATAAAGGCCGATGGCCGCGATTGCCATGCCGGCGGAGAACCAGCCGATAACCTTGAGCGTCTTGCTCTCGTCTTGGGCGTCTAGAAGTGAGAGAGGTGCGGTGTCGGCGGACATGGTGGCTTGGTCTCCTTGGTCCTTGATCGATGATAGCCCAACTGTATTTTGACGTATCCCACGCCCGTCAGGTGAGACTACAACTTTTGTGAGATGCGTGTCGTTTTGATAACTATGCCTGAATTGGAACACTGTTTTCAGTGTGCCTCAGTGATTTGAGACAGCCATGAACGTTTGGTTACATCCGGCAGAAAACTGGCGCGAATCGAGTTGGCTGCAAGTTCTCGCAGTTCATCCCGCGAAAATTGCTGTTCGCTGTGAGCGAGCAGGAATTCATTGACAAGATCGGAGCCGAAGAAGGCGGGATCGTCAGAGTTGATGGTGACGAGAAGGCCGGCATCAAAGTAGTTCCGGAGCGGGTGTTGACGGAATGAGGGACAGACACCGGTGCGGACGTTTGATGTGGGATTCAGCTCGAGGCATGCCCCGCGGGCTTTCAGATCTTGGATGAGCTTCTCGTCCTGAATAGCCGAGAGAGCGTGGCCGAAGCGTTCGGAGCCGATGGAGAGCGCTTCCCAGATGGCTTCAGGTCCGGTGGTTTCACCAGCGTGATTTGTGAGGCGGAGTCCGCATTCGCGGGCGCGGGCGTACATGTGGCGGTAAGGCTCGGAGCCGCAACGGCGTTCATCTCCACCCAGGCCGATTCCGATGACGGACGGATGCGATGCGTGCAGCTGCGCGGCTTTGAGAAAGACCTTTTCGGCTTCGTCGAGAGGGAAGTGGCGGACCGCATCGAGAATCCAGTAGAGGGTGAGGCCGAGTTCGCTTTCGGCGCGGAGGCGTGCGCGCTCGAGTCCCGCGAAGATGGGATCGAAGCAGTCGGGATCGGGATTGCGCCAGTGATAGATAACGCCGACGGAGATGTATACCTCGGCGTGTACGACGCCCTGTTCGGCAAGATGCTGGGCCATGCGCCAGGCGGCGAGTTCGTAATCTTCGGGAGTGATGAGGCGCTCCGATACGGCTTTGAAGGCGAGGAGAAAACCGGTGAAGTCGATGAAGTGGTAGAGGGCCTCGGCTTCGGACAGCGTGATAGGCGCGACGTCGTGGCGCTGGCTCAACTCGACGAGCGTGGTCGGAGTGACAGTGCCTTCGAGATGGAGATGGAGTTCGGCCTTAGGAAGGCGGCGGATGAAAGACTCGATGTCGGACACTCTTTGAGTTTAGTTCGTGTGCTGTGGAGACCGGGGGCACCCGTCGTTATTCACCCAGGTCTCAAAGCGAGACCTGGGGCACCCAACTATTTTGCTTGGGCTTTGGTGATGGTGATGCCGAGTCGAGTGAAGGGTGAGAGGGTCTTTGATTTCACCTGGTCGGAGACGATCATGCCGGTGATTGCGGAGATGG
Organism: Occallatibacter sp.; assembly: GCA_035496515.1. Classification (GTDB taxonomy): domain Bacteria; phylum Acidobacteriota; class Terriglobia; order Terriglobales; family Acidobacteriaceae; genus Telmatobacter. The sequence continues at coordinate 5,879 of DATJEO010000094.1, read as the reverse complement.
GAGCAATCACGTAGGGCGAGACGGTGTTCAGCTTCTCGGATGAGGCGAGGACGATGGTTTCTGCGGCGCTCAGGGAGAGGGCGCGCTTGACGTGGGCTTCTTCGAAGTCGCCAGTCGTGAGGCCGGCTTCGGCGTGGATGCCGGTGACGCCCATGAAGTAGGTATCGGCGCGGATGCGGCCGATGTTCTCGATTGCGGGCGCGCCGACCGCCACGACGGAATGCTTGAATAGCTTGCCGCCGATGAGGATGACTTCAACGCTGGGGTGCTCAACGAGTTCGACAGCGATGGTGGGGCTGTGCGTGACAATAGTGGCGCGGAGATCGGGCGGGAGGTGGCGCGTGATTTGAACTGCGGTAGTGCCGCCGTCGAGGATGACGACCTGGCCGGTGCGAATCATGGAAGCAGCGGCGCTGCCGATGATTTTCTTCTCGTCTGTGGCGACATTGAGGCGGGCGGCGAAGTTTCCCATCGCGGGTGAGGAGGGCATTGCGCCGCCGTGTACGCGCTGGAGGAGACCTTCGGCGGCGAGTTCGCGCAGGTCGCGGCGGATGGTGTCTTCGGAGATGTTGAGTTCGGCGCTGAGGTCCTTGGCGATGATCGCGCCCGTTTTACGGAGAGTTTCAAGAATGTATTTGCGGCGATGGCTGGTGAGCACAGCAGTACTATCGCACGGATTTATCGACATTGCACGAAAATACACGATATTGCACGTTTGTGCGTGAATGAGATATGGTGGTTTTACGGAGGTCGTATGAATGCAACGAAACCCCTCATTGTGCTTGTGGCCGGGCCTTACCGATCGGGAACGGATGGGGATCCCGCGAAAATCCGGAGGAATCTGAAGCGACTGGAACGGCATGCTTTCGGCGTCTATAACGCGGGCCACATTCCACTTATTGGCGAGTGGGTGGCGCTGCCGCTAGCTGCGCAGGCCGGTTCAAGTCAGGTCGGCGATGCAATTTCGGAGCAGTATTTGTATCCGGTGGCGGGAAGGCTGCTGGAGCGGTGCGATGCGGTGCTGCGGATTGAGGGTGCGTCAAAGGGCGCGGATGAGGATGTGCGGATCGCGCGGGAACGCGGTCTGCCGGTTTACTTCAGGTTGGAAGATGTGCCAGTCGCCGGGTCGGTTGCGGAGCTTGCGTTGTGAGGGATGTCAGCGAGCGCGTGCGCGTTCAATCTGTCGAGGTGCTATCTCACGATTGGTACGTGCTGAAGAAGACCACGTTCGATTTTTTGCGTAACGACGGAAGCTGGCAGCGGCAATCACGCGAGACATACGACCGCGGGAATGGAGCGACGATCCTGCTCTACAATCGTGGGCGCAGGACTGTGGTTCTGACGCGGCAATTTCGTTTCCCTGCGTTTGTGAATGGGTATAGAGGTCTGCTGATCGAGACGCCTGCCGGCCTGCTGGAGGAGCGTTCGCCGGAAGAGGCGATCCGCAAAGAGGTGGCGGAGGAGACCGGGTACACGGTCCATGACGTGCGCAAGGTATTCGAGGCGTTCATGAGTCCGGGTTCGGTGACGGAGAAGCTGTTCTTCTACGTGGCGGAGTACGAGCAGGCAGCGAAAACGGAGGGTGGCGGTGGCGTGCTCGAGGATGGCGAGGACATCGAGACGATCGAGTTGAATGTGGAAGAGGCGCTGGAGGGAATCGCGAGCGGCTCAATTCAGGATGGGAAGACGATCATGCTGCTGTTTTACGCGAGGCTGTATTTGTTCAACTGACGCCCTTTCGGCTGGCGAACACAGTTGATCTCTTCTACCGCATGCCGGCGAATTCGCTGCGATGGCGGCTGTAGAAGAAGTAGATGAGCAGGCCGGTGAAGAGCCAGATGAAGAAGGCTGTCCACGTCAGCACCTCCAGCCCCATCATCAGCACGATGCAGAAGATAATGCTGAGCACCGGGAAGACGGGGCCGAGCGGGGCGCGGAAGGAACGCGGGCGGGCGGGTTCGCGGTAGCGCAGGATCATTACGGCGATGGACACGAGCACGAAGGCGAAGAGTGTACCGATGTTGGAGAGGTTAGAGACGGTTCCGATATCGAGCAGGCCGGCAGGGACGCCGACGACGAATCCTGCGACCCAGGTGGCGACTGCGGGAGTGCGGAACTGGGCGTGAATCTTACCGAACACTTTGGGCAGCAGGCCATCGCGAGACATGGCGAACCAGACGCGCGCCTGGCCAAGCTGGAATACGAGGATCGACGAGATCATGCCGAGCATGGCGCCGATCAGGACGATGAGCTCGACCCAGCGAAGCGCGCCGCCGCCGGGCTGAGTGGATAGGCGCTTGAGGGCGTTTACGACGGGAGCGGCGTCGCCCATGATGGAGTTCCAGGGCACGATGCCGCTGAGAGCGATGGCGACTCCGCCATAGAGAAGCGTGCAGGCGACGAGGGTGGCCAGGATGCCGATGGGCAGGTCGCGCTGCGGCTTCTTGCATTCTTCGGCAGCAGTGGATACGGAATCGAATCCGATGTACGTGAAGAAGATGATGGAACCGCCGGAGAGCATGCCGGTCCAGCCGTTGGGCATGAAGGGATGCCAGTAGACGGGCTTGATGAAACTGGCCGCCGCGAATATGAAGGCGAGGATCGCGACCATTTTGACGAGGACGAGAATGTTGTTGGTGCGGGCCGACTCGCGGATGCCGCGGACGAGGATGACGGTGAGGACCATCACGACGAGGAAGGCGGGGATGTTGAAGCCGAAGTGCCAGCCGGGCTGGTAGAGCTCGCGGCCGGCGAAATCGGTGAGGCCGGTTGGCAGATAGGCGGGCGAGATCCATTGCAGGGGCGGATGGATGCCGAACCACTCGAGCAGCGCCTCGATGTGCGCAGCGAAGCCGACACTGACGCTCATGTTGGAGAAGGCGTATTCGAGGATCAGATCCCAGCCGATGATCCAGGCGACGAGTTCGCCGAGGGTGGCATAGGTGTAGGTGTAAGCCGAGCCTGCGATGGGGATCATGGAAGCCAGTTCGGCATAGCAGAGGCCCGTGAAGACGCAGACGATGGCTACGAGTACGAGCGAAATAGCGAGGGCGGGACCTGCACCGGGGCGTCCGGCCATGGCGGTGTGGGTGAGCAGGTAGTGGATCAGGGGCGTGTTGCTGACTTCGGGTGTGTCGAACTTCTGGCCGGCCATGGCGGTGCCGATGACGGTGAAGATGCCAGAGCCGATGACGGCGCCGATACCGAGAGCGGTGAGCGACCAGGGGCCGAGGGATTTTTTCAGCGCGTGTTCGGGATCTTCTGATTCGCTGATCAGCTTGTCGATGGATTTGCAGGCAAACAGTTGGTTGGGCAGGGTGGTTCTCCTGAGATCGCTGAAGGTCCCGGCGCGGTTAGGAAGCCTTTTGGGGAAGTTTACATGGTGCGGAAAGGCGTATGGAACCGGAGCCGAGCTGAAGACGCGAGGAGCGAGGACGATTCTGCGCGGAAACAGAACCGGGCCGCCACATAGGTGGCGGCCCGGAGGATTTCGGTGATGCTGCGTGCGTCCTTTAGCGCTTCGACTGGCCGCGTACCAGTTTCTTGACCTTTTTCTTGTTCGAGCCGCGCGGGGTGGTGCGCTTGGCCTTGGGGGCAGCTTTCTTGCGGGAGGCCCGCTTCACTTTCTTGCGTTCTGCCTTGTCTTCAATCTTCTTGGTGTTTGCCAATGTAAAAACCTCTTTCCATCAATCTGGTTGCGAGAGTGTCGCGCGACTTCAATGTTAACGGAATCGAGAGGCGAAGGAAAGCGAAGGCAGGCCAGCGAGAAAAGCTGGAAAGTGTGCAGGCCGTTTGACTAAGGGATGAGCCGGGTGGGAATGCAACAAGGCCCAGTGGCGACATAGGTGTGGATTTGGGCGATCTGGGGCGGTAGGGTTCAGACTAGCGAGGGCCCGGTGAAAGACGCGTGCAGGTAGTTGATGCGAGCTGGTCACGCGTGCCGTCAAGCAAAAGCGGCGATTGGTCACAGATGCATAGACTGTCGATGGGTGGAACGTTAGGCTGCGGCTCATGCAAAACATCACGACAACCCGGTTGCAGCGTGTGCTTCAGTCTGTGCTTGGATTCGCTTTGATTACGGCGGCGATTCCGGCGATTTGTGAAAATGTGCCGACGTTCCGAGGGAATCCGGAACACTCGGGGATTTACGAGGCAGCCGGTGTCCCGGCGCTGAACGGCGTGAAGTGGACATTCAAGGCTGCGGGACGGCTGATCGCGTCGCCTACCGTGGATGGATCGACGGTGTACATCGGGAGTACAGCGGGGGTTTTCTACGCGGTCGATCGCGAAACGGGCAGTGCGAAATGGGAGTTTGCTGCAAAGGCGCGGGTGGCATCGACTGCCGCGGTGGCGAACGGGATAGTGTACTTCGGCGCATACGATGGGAACTTCTATGCCGTGGATGCAGCGTCGGGAACCTTGAAGTGGAAGTTCGCCACTGAGGGCGAGCACCGGTATGCAGCCACGCATCTGCATGGCTCGCAGCCGGTAAAGGAAGTGATGCCGGATGTGTTTGATTGCTATCTGTCGTCGCCGGTGGTGTGGAACGGTGTCGTGTACTTCGGCAGCGGTGATGGAAACGTGTACGCGCTGGATGCAGCGAGCGGCGCGCTGAAATGGAAGTTCAAGACCGGGGATGTGGTGCATGCTTCTCCGGCGATTGCCGATGGGAAGGTGTACATCGGAAGCTGGGACAGCAACTTCTATGCGCTGGATGCGGCCACGGGGAAGGAAGCGTGGCGATTCAAGACAGGCGAGGATCCGGACATTCACAACCAGGTGGGGATACAGTCGTCAGCGGCGGTGGTGGATGGAGTGGTGTACTTCGGATGCCGCGATTCGCATCTCTACGCGCTGGATGCGAAGACGGGCGAGAAGAAGTGGGCTTACGGGACGAAGGGATCGTGGGTGATTGCGTCTCCGGCAGTGCGCGATGGGAAGGTATACTTCGCGACGTCTGACTCCGGGATGGTGTACGCGTTGGATGCGAAGAACGGAGATGTGATTTTTTCACTGAATCTGCAGCGCTGGCCATCGTTCTCTTCGCCGGCGGTTGCGGGAGAGGTGTTGTATGAAGGTTCGAGTTCGGGAAGACTGAACGCGGTGGATCTGGCAAATCGCAAGTTGGCGTGGAGCTTTGAGACCGAGGCGGCGAAGAAGAACGGGCCTGCTTATACGAAACCGGACGGATCGCCGAATTACGAGGCGGCCTTCGACGGCGATTTCTATGACGACATGATTGTCGGCCACTACAGGATGATGTCAGTTGGTCCGATACTCTCTTCGCCTGTAGTGGTGGATAAGGCCGTTTATTTTGGCGGCACGGATGGGATTCTGTACGCGCTGGATTAGGCGCGGGGGTTGGAGTCTGGGTGGAAGTGTTTCCGGCGGGTTACGTCGGCCTCAAAAGGGAGTGGCGCAATCGCCACTCCCGCTTTTTCAGGCGACGAGTAGCAGGTGTCAGGAACGGGTCGTGGATTGGTGTCGGGGCTGGTAGATAATGTGGACGGCAAGGGTACGGGGATTCGGCGCGTCTGAGCGATTAAGAGCGCGATGGAAGAGGGATATGTGATCTCAGTCAGAACGCCAGCGAACGAGTGGACCGCGATCGAGGAAGATCGGGTGTATACCTCGTGGTTTGGCAGGCTCATGATGCGCTGGTGGGGCAGGCTGCTGATGGCGGCCATCGGCTGGACGGGGCTGGCGCTGATGTTTTCGCTGCCGAATCTCATGACTGGAGGGTTCGACAAGGAATTCAAGATGTACTGCGCTCAGTTCTGGGCGTGGGGCATGGTTACGCCTCTTATCATTGCGTTCGATCGGCGTCTGCCGTTTTCGGGCAGGCAGCTGGGGATGCGCGTGCTGGCTCACCTGGCGGC
>DATJEO010000093.1:0-23471 GCA_035496515.1 Occallatibacter sp. | reverse complement strand
GCCGGATCCATCAAATCCTCCGGCTCCAGGTTGGTCGAGAAGATCACCAGTTCTTCAAACGGAATGGAAAACGTCTTGCCCGTGTGCAGCTTTAGATAATCGACTTTGCCTTCCAGCGGCACAATCCACCGGTTCAGCAGGTTCGTTGGACTCACAATCTGGCGTCCGAAGTCGTCGATTAAGAAGGTTCCGCCCAGCGCCTTCATATGCAGGGGAGCTTCGTAGTAATGCCCCGTCGGGTCGTAACGCAAATCCAGCATTTCGAGCGTCAGTTCGCCGCCCGTAATCACAAATGGCCGCTGGCATGGCACCCAGCGCGCATCGTAGCTCTGCGATCTAACCACGGTGAACGCATTCTCATCTTCGATGTTTGCTCCCTCCAGTGGCAGATGGATGCTGGGATCATGCACGCGGATAATCTGCCCCTCTACCATCACAGCGTAGGGAACATAGATCACGTCGCTGAACACCGAAGCAAAACGCTGCGCTACGGTCGTTTTTCCATTTCCCGGGGGACCATACAGCAGCATCGCCCGCCCTGAGTTCAACGCCGGCCCTGCCTGCTCGATGATGCGTTCATCAAACGAAAGCCCCGTCGTTGCGGCCTTGATCTTCTCCGGCGTCACCAGCTCATTCGTCAACTTCTGCATATTCACTTGCTGGTTGAATTCCTCCAGCGTTACAGGAGCCGGACCAACATAGTGCAGGCGATTCATCGCATCGATGACATAGCGCCGGCCCTCGTCCGTGAACTGATAGACCATGTCGATCAGACTGTCGCCCTGCCGCGCTCCCAGATTCTGCAGATACAGTCTGTCTACCGCCATCCGCGTCAGTTCCAACACGATGTTGTAAGGCAGCTTGATCGCATCTGCGAACTGCCGCACCGTCTGCAGCCGGTTCACATACATCAGCTTCAACAACAGCGAAAGCAGATCCACTTCATCCAGACCCGTGGCAGCGATATTGTCGGGCTCACGCGGCGTTCGGTGCAGAAATTTCTCCAGCTGATCCTTCGTCAGCGCGCCGATCGCAACAAGGTTCTCGCCAAGCCGGCCTCCACACAGCGAGAGCCTCTGTAGCGCCTTCTGCACATCCTGCTCGGTGACGAGCTTGGCCCGGATGAGCAGATCTCCCAATCTCAGTTGCGTGCTAATGGTGCCCTCCCCTTTGGTACCCGAGGATCTCCCTCAAAAAAGACCTAAGTTCGTTCAATTGCTCAGCTTGTTTGCAGGATTCATTGTAGCCGTGAACGTAACTTCAAAATGAACTAAGGTAATGAGTTACCCCTTTCGTGGAGTTACGACAGTGCTCTCGCGACTTCATGTCAGTTCATCAGCTAAGCAGCTAAGTTCAGAAATTTCTAATCTACTGACCGACGCCACGGCAACCGATGCGCTACGACCGGCTCGGAGTCCATCGTGCGCCGTTCAGTCTTCAACCTTGCCCTGCTCATCTTTCTCGCTCCGCAGGCGCTCCTCGCCGGCGGACCGAAATGGATCGCCGGCACTTCCTACTTCGATCCTGCTGTAATCGGCCAGCCGGTGCGCTGGGCCACCGGCATCATCGACTACTATGTCGACAAAGGCCCGCTCAGCAGCCAGATCAACAATCAGCAGGCCACAGCCATGGTCGACTCTGCCGCCGCGCTCTGGAGTTCCGTTCCCACCGCTGGAGTCCAACTCACCAACTCCGGCACCCTCGCTGAGGACGTCAGCGGCACTAGCGCAATCTCAGGCAAATCTGTCTTCGGAAGCCCAACTCTCGCCTTTCCATCTGACGTCACCCCCTCCGCAACCAACCGCCCTCTCGCCGTGATCTACGACGCGGACGGATCGATAATAGAAGGACTTTTCGGTGCCGGCGCATTCGATCCCTCCAGTTGCCAGAACAATGGTGTTTACGCGTGGCTCGACAACATCCGCACCAACGCCACCATCGCTCATGCCGTCATCCTTCTCAACGGCTTCTGCGCCACCAGCCCCAATCTGGTCGCGATGATGCAATACGAACTCGCACGCGCGTTCGGCCGGGTGCTCGGACTGGACTATGCGCAGGTCAACCATCTCACCGCAGACAGCAACAAACCCGACGCCATATTCGCGTGGCCCATCATGGACCCGCTCAGCGGAGTCTGCGGCGTAGCCGGCGGCGCCTGCATCCCCGACCCCAGCCGCCTCAGCTACGACGACATCGCCGCCCTAAACCGTCTCTACCCGATCACGACAGCGAACCTCTCTCAATTCCCCGGCAAGCAGATCACCGCCTCCGGCACCATCTCCATCCGGGGCACCATTTCATTTCGCACTGGCGCGGGCATGCAGGGAGTTAACGTCGTCGCACGCCCGCTTGACGGCACCGGAAATCCGCTTTATCAATACACAGTCACCGCGGTCTCCGGAGCTCTGTTCAGCGGCAAACGAGGCAACCTCATCACAGGATGGCTCAACTCCGAAGGCGATCCCTTCACGACATGGGGTTCGAATGATCCCTTGCTTCAAGGCTTCTTCGATCTCAGCGGAATCCCTCTTCCTCCAGGAATCTCTTCGGCCAGCTATCAGGTATCCTTCGAGCGCATCAACCCCCTCTTCATGCTCGCCGAGTCCGTCGGTCCTTACCTCGACGGCTCACCTGCTCCCTCCGGAACCATGCCTCTCCTCACCCTCTCAGACATGACACCCGGCTCATCGCAGAATCTGACCGTCAGCATCTCTGACTCTGCATCTGGCAATCTTCAGGACGCGATAGCCACTCCCGAGACTCCGCGCAACCTTCCGCCAAGCGGTCTCTGGTGCGGACGCATAGGGCAGGTCAATCAGACAGACTGGTTCGCCTTCCCCGTCCGTTCCGGCCACAGCTTCACGGTTGTCACTCAGGCTCTGAACGAATACGGATTTCCCACCGGAACCAAGGCCCTTCCCGTTATTGGAATCTGGGAAGGCCTGAACCCAGTTTCCGCACCCGCATCCGGATGGGCGCCGCCGCTCAATGCTTACGCCACCGGCGCATCCTGGCTGTTCGTCACTCCGACAGCAGACGAAATCGTTCGTCTCGCCATCGCCGACCTGCGTGGTGACGGCCGGCCGGACTACACCTACAACGGATGGGTCCTCTATGCCGACTCCATCCAGCCGCAGCGTCTTCCCATCAGCGGCGGCCCGATAGTAATTCACGGCATGGGATTCCGCCCTTCTGATACCGTTCGCATTGCCGGTCGAAGAGCCATCATCACCAGCATCTCTCCTAACGAAATCACTGCAATCGCTCCGGCTGCCCCAGTCGGCACGACGGGCTCGGTAGACGTTGAAGTGGACGATCTTCCGATGTTCAATGCCAGCACGATTATCTCTGCCGGCATTAGCTACGACTCCGGCAACGGCGATTCGCTCACTCTGAACAGCGCCCCCGCCGGGACCGTTCCCGTTGGCGTTCCTATTCCATTCACCGTCACCGCCCTCTCTCCAACTCTCGCTCCTGCCGGCGGTGTCACCGTCTCCTTCACTGTTGCCAGCGGCAGTGCCACCCTCGCCTGTGGATCTGCAACCTGCTCGACCTCCTCAACCGGAGATGGCATCGCGAGCATGAACATCATCGCTCCCGCGCTCGGCCCCAGCGTAATTGTCGCTTCGCTCTCCAATGGCGCTTCTCTCCAGGCTCACTTCATCGGCGGAACTCCGCCCACTCTGGCAGCGCTCACCCCCATGCTCTCCGTGGCCGCCGGCGCCACAGTCGACTGGACTGCCCAGGCACTCGCACTCGTGAACGGCGCACCCGCCCCCTCCCAGACCGTCACCTGGCAGACGACTTCCGCCATCCGAACCAAAGGTGCATCTATCGCCACTACCGACTCGAATGGAATTGCCGCCAAATCGCTCACCGTCGGGCCGCTCAGCAAAGGCCAGCAGACCTCCTCGTCGGCCTGCCTCAACGGCACCAGCCAATGCGTCAATTTCACCGTCCTCGGTGCTCGCCCCGAATATGCCTACCTGGAAACAATCTCCGGTACGGTTCAGACTCTCTCAGCCTCCAACACCCCCGGCCAGGTCACCCTCCGCGTGCGCGACATGAATGGGAATCCGATGGCGGCCGGCGTGGTCACCCTCTACCAGGCTCTCTATGCCTGGACCCCGCCCTGTCCACCGCATGGCCGATGCGCCCAACCTCAGCTACTTGCCTCCCAAACCTCAACTGCTGCTTCAGCTCTCGATGGCTCTGTTTCCTTCATTCCCGCATCCCTTCCCGGTGTTCCCACGAACCTGGTTGGTCTTGCCATGACGGGCTCCTCAAGCGCTGTCACCGTCAACATCGAGCAGCGCCCCTAACCTCATGCTCGTTTAAAGTTGAGCTTTAGCTTTCAGGTTCTAACTCAACTTGCTCACCACAGTTCCCCTCTTGCACATTGGCTTACCGTTCAGCATGTGAGCTGACCGTAGCCTAAATTGCCACCGCCAACCACTCTCGGGCATCCATACACTTGAGAGCGAGGTCGAATGAGTGAACTGACGAAGCCCCTCAAGACAACCGGACAGAACAGCCGTCCGCGCGTTGTCATCATCGGTGCAGGATTCGGAGGCCTTCACGCAGCCAAGGCGTTGCGCCACCTCCCGGTCGACATCACGGTACTCGACCGCAAGAACCACCACACCTTCCAACCGCTTCTCTACCAAGTGGCTCTCGCAGTCCTTTCGCCGGCAGATATCGCCCAGCCAATCCGTAGCATTCTTCGCCACCAGCCCAATACTGAGGTCCTCATGGATGAGGTCACCTCCATTAACGTGCAGTCTCATCTCATCGGGCTCGGCTCTGGCACACAGCTCTCTTACGACTGCCTGGTCATTGCAACGGGCTCTACACATTCCTACTTCGGCAAGAACGAGTGGGCGCCGCTCGCTCCCGGTCTCAAAACCATCGAAGACGCCATCGAGATCCGCCGGCGGGTCCTCCTCGCTTTTGAACTAGCCGAGCGGCAGATGCAGGAGCAGGGCTGGCATCCTCCCCTCAACTTCGTCATCATTGGTGGCGGTCCCACAGGCGTCGAACTCGCCGGTGCCATCAGCGATATCACAAAACTCTATATGCGGCATGACTTTCGCCATATCGATCCGACCAAGGCCCGAGTCATGATCCTCGACAACGGCCCGCGGGTCCTCGCAGCCTATCCCGAAGATCTCTCTGCCAAGGCCGAACGTCAGCTCCACGAGCTCGGCGTTGAAGTCCGCACCGGTACGCATGTCGATAACGTTGGACCCGGCTGGGTCGGAGCCAACAATAGTCGTATCGACGCCGCCGTCGTTCTCTGGGCAGCCGGCGTCCAAGCTTCCCCACTCGGCAAGATGCTCGGCGCACCAGTCGACAAGCGCGGTTGCGTCATCGTTGACAGCAATCTCAATCCGCCCGGCCTGCCCGAAGTTTTCGTTATCGGCGATCTGGCTCACTTCGAAGAGAATGGTCATCAGGTGCCCGGAGTGGCGCAGCCAGCAATGCAGATGGGCGATCACATCGGCAAGATGATCTCCGCCGACCTCGACCGTAAGCCTCGTCCTTCCTTTCACTACTTCGATAAGGGTGACATGGCCACCATCGGACGTGTCGCTGCGGTCGCGAAAGTCGAGTGGCCCTTCCACGCTCACCTCAGCGGATTCCCTGCCTGGTTTACGTGGATCGCCGTCCACATCTTCTTCCTCATCGGATTCCGCAACAGACTCGCTGTTCTTTCCCAATGGATCTGGCAGTACTTTACCTTCACGCGGAGCGCGCGCCTCATCACCGGCGACCAGCGCCTCCCCGGCTGGCAAGATCACCTCAAGTCCGGCCCCGAAGTCGAAGAAGACACCCGCGCCACCGCTCAAGTGCGGTGAAACAGCTTGTAGCCAGTAGCCTGTAGCTTCTTATGCGCGATCTCAACTACCCGCGAGCTGCCGGCTACTGGCTGCTCCATCGGCTAAACTGATAAGAGTCATGCTCGATCTGGGATTCGTCCGGGGCAACCTGGAAGTTGTGGAAGCAAAACTCCGTGCTCGCGGCGCCGATCCCGCCGCACTCCTCGGCAATTTTCGCCAACTCGACCAGAAACGCCGCGAAGCCATCACCGCCTCCGAGCAGCTCAAAGCTCGCCGCAACGAGCTTTCACAACAGGTCGGCCTGCTCAAACGAGAAGGCAAAGACGCCACCGAGCTGATGGACGAAACGCGTGCTCTCAAAGATAAGCTCGACGACCTCGACAAGACCGCAAGCGCGCTCGACGAGCAGATGCGTCTCTCCCTCGCTGGTATCCCAAACCTCACCCGCGACGAAGTGCCCACCGGTAAATCAGAAGAGGATAATGTCACCGTCAAGACTTGGGGTGACAAACCGAACTTCGACTTCACTCCCAAGCCGCACTGGGAAATTGGCGAGCACCTCGGCATTCTCGATCTAGAGCGCGCTGCCAAGTTGAGCGGCGCTCGCTTCGCCGTCTACATGGGTGCGGGAGCCCGCCTTGAACGCGCGCTCATCAGCTTCATGCTCGACATGCACACCCAGAAGCACGGCTACACCGAAGTGCTGCCGCCCTTCATGGTCAACTCCAAGAGTCTCTTCGGCACCGGCCAGCTTCCCAAGTTCGCCGACGACCTCTTCCGCTGCTCCGACACCGATCTTGAATCCGTCTCCATTGGTACCTTCCGAGACAACGACCACTGGCTCATCCCCACAGCCGAGGTTCCCGTCACCAATCTTTATCGTGACGAAATCCTCGACGAATCCCGGCTGCCAATTAGCCTTACTGCCTACACACCCTGCTTCCGCGCCGAAGCTGGAGCCGCAGGCAAAGATACTCGCGGCATCATCCGCCAGCACCAGTTCCAGAAGGTTGAGCTCGTGAAATTCACGCGGCCCGAGGAATCCGACGCGCACCACGAACAGCTCACCCGCAACGCCGAAGAGATCCTGGAAGCCCTTAAGCTTCCCTATCGCCGTGTCCTGCTCTGCACTGCCGACACCGGCTTCTCCTCCGCCAAGACATTCGACCTGGAAGTCTGGCTGCCCGGCCAGCAGCTCTATCGCGAGATCTCCTCCTGCTCCAACTTCGAGAGTTTCCAGGCGCGCCGCGCCAACATCCGTTTCAAGCCGACGGGCGGCAAAGCCAAATCCGAATTCGTCCACACCCTCAACGGAAGCGGACTTGCGGTCGGCCGCACCTGGCTCGCCATCCTCGAGAACTACCAGCAAGCCGACGGCTCAGTCCTGATTCCCGAAGCGCTGCGCCCCTACATGGGCGGCGTCGAACGTATCAGCCGTCAGGAGCAGCCATGAACAAGCTCCTCAAAAGCTACTTCTACTGGACCTACCCGCGCGGGAACATTCACTACGACGTGATGGTCACGCTCATTCTCCTCTTCATCTTCGTGACGCCGCAGTTCTGGGATTTCGGCGACAAGCCCTCGCGCGCACCCGGCCCATCGCACCCCATCCAGGTAGCCAGCGACGGCACCCGTTCCCTGCTCGTCACCATCTCCGACATCGACGTGAAGGCCCCGCCGAGTGCATCCGATAACGAGATGCGCCGCGTTCTGCGCAAAGCCATCGAGCCGGTCACCGGAGACGCCGTCACCGTTCTCCGCTGGGAGACCGCCACAGATATTCAGGGCAACAAGGTTTGGAAGGTCTGGGCCCGCCGCTAAGCGGACTGAACATTGCAAGAGCGCCGGTCACCGAACGATGCCGAACCTGCAAGCTCTGCAAGGGCTTGATGAAGGGAGCAAGGCCTTTAGGCCCCGAAAAGGACACCACTCAGATCCTGCCTTTAGGCTCGGAGGTGATCCATGTATCAGGGCACGACTTTAGCCGTGCTATCCGGGTTGATACTCTAGCGGGCTTTTAGCCCCAGAGGTGATGTGAGGCAGTTGGAAATACCCGATCCGAAACGCATTCTGAACGCATCTATCCGTCCAACAGGTGAACGAATTCTATGAGAACAAGAACAACAAAATACCCTAGATTGAAAGCATTACTCCTCGCCTCCGCGGCCCTCCTCTTCGCGATGCCATCGCCCCATCTCGCCGGCCAGGACCTGAAGACGGTCCTCTCCAAACTCGATACCGCCGCCGCGAACTTCCACACCGTCTCCGCCGACTTCCAGTTCGACTCGATCGTCACTGATCCCGTCCCCGACAAGACCATCCAAAAAGGAAGCGTCTATTACTCTCGCAGCGGCTCTGTTTTCCAGATTGGAGCACATATCAACGAGGAGAACGGCAAGCCGGTGCCGAAGGTTTACACATACGCGAAAGGTGTTTTTCGCCTGTACGAGAAGCTCGTTGATCAAGTCACAACTTACAAAAACGACAAGCTCAGCGAGTATCTTTTGCTCGGCTTCGGCGCCAGCGGCAAAGAGCTTCAGAAGGTGTGGAACATCACCTATGCTGGTCAGGAAAAGATCAACGGAGTGAATACCGACAAGCTCGAACTCATCCCGAAAGACCCAGCCGCTCGCAAGAACCTGCCCAAGGTCACTGTGTGGATGGACACGCCACACGCCGTAAGCCTCAAGCAGTTATTCGATCAGGGTGAAGGCCAATCGCGTGTGAGCGTCTATTCAAACTTCAAATTCAATCAGCCCCTGCCCTCTGACGCGTTCACCTTCAAGACTGACAGCAAAACCCAGTACGTGAACCGATAGAGCGCCACGCCACCCAGCACAAACAGCATCGGAAAGCACTCGAGTGTATAGCGCGCCTCGGGTGCTTCCACCGTCATCAGCAGCATGCTTCGCAGCACCATGTACGCCAGCATCCATTGCCACATTCGCGGCCGGACGCACACCCCGGCAATCCCCAGCAGCAGGTACACGCCATTCAATCCCGAATAGAACCAACTGAATCGCGTCTCCGCATTGTGATGCGAGTAAACCCACCAATCCAGATCAATCGGCAGATTCTCTACCCGGGGCCGCAGCCACATATCCAGCATTCGCCCAACCGGAAGCAAGACGTGCCGTTCGAAAGGATGCGCCGCATAGCGCTCGTGCGCCAGCTTCCCAAACCGCGCATCAATCTCCGCAGTCAAAGCATTCCCGCCATTGTTGTAATCTCTCGCAATGGCCGTCGTCTCCGCATATTGCTGCGGAGTGTCAAAAGCCCTGGCTGGCAGCTTCGAAATGTCAAGCGTGTCTCCCGGAACGCTCCAGTACACCTGGTATGTCGAAACGAAATCCAGGCACCACGTCTTCACCCAGCTCACCCAGCCCGTCTGCGCGGGCTCTCCGGGATCCGTCGCATAGCGGGGAGCCAGTGGCTCAAAAACGTGAAACGTCTGCCAGTTCCTCCACGTCCATGCTGCAAACGGCATCACCGCCAGCAACACGCAAACTGGCACAATCCGCACCGCCCTTTCCCGTATCCACTCCTGCTGCCGCTCCTGCACGAGAGCCATGATCATTACCGGCGCAAACGCCAGAGCCACCAGCGCTCCGTCGGGCCTCAGCAGCGCTGCAAAGGTCACCGCAAAAGTGAATCCCAACGCCGCTCCCCATCCTGGCCTTTCTTCGAACCTCACAGCGCACCATATCGCCAGAGCAATCGTGAAAATTGTCGGCCCTTCAGTCAGCGGATTGGCAACATACACCGCCGTAAACGGACACAGAGCAGCAAGCCACAAGGTGCAATGGGCAGCCCCTCGCTTCAGCCGCTCCGGCGCAACCCGCCTTGCCAAATCGGCAAGCAGCAAACAGGCCACCAGATCCAGCACAATCTGCACCCATGCCGCCGATGCGTAGTTCTCCATCCCAAAGATCTTGAAGCACCCCGCCAGGAACAGTGGGTATCCCGGCAAACGAATCAGGGTCGGGTACGTCTCACCTGTGCCCACCGTCAGCGCGTATCTCCCGCTCAACAGCAGGTTCTTCGCGATGCCGCCATAGACCAGCGCGTCTCCGGTGACCTCGAAGAAGTGCTTGAGCATCCAAAGACGAAGCAGTGCTCCTGCCAGCAGAGCCGGCAAGATGGACACAGCTGTTCGCACTCGCCGCTCCGTAACCGTCTCCATCGATTGACTCAAGGGGTCGGCTTCCATACGATTCGTACTGTATAGCGTAGACGCTAATGCCTGATAGACAGATATTCTTTGACCCCCAGCGAACCAGATGGAAGCGCCTCCGCCGCATTCTAGACGTAACCGCTGTCATCTCGACGCTGGTCCTCGCAGGATTCATCTTCAACGTCCTGCGCGGTCAACATCTGCCGGAATTACTTCTCCCCACGCAGAAGCACAACTATCGCGCATTGCAGAACCGCGGCCAACTCAACCATAACGGCCGCACTCAGCATCCCCCTCGCCGCAAATCAAGCCGGAAGCCCTCTGAAATTCCCTTTAACTCCGACGAAGGCCTGCGCGCCGCCTACTACGTCCCTGACGACGCCGCCAGCTACTCATCCTTAAAAGAACACGTCCAGCAAATCGACCTGCTCTTCCCCCAGTGGCTCCACGTCGATGCGCCATCGATTGAACTTCAGGGGACCACCGAAAATGGCTTCGAGTTCCCCATCTTCCAGAACGGAGCCGCGCACGACCCGGACGAAAACAACAAGGTCAAACGAGTCATTCAGCAGTCCAAGGAAGACACAGAAATCTTTCCGCATTTCAACAACGTGAATGCCCACAATGGCGAGTTCGATCCCGCCATGGGCGATGTCCTCAAGGACCCGGCGAAGCGGCAGTTTCTGCGTGACGAACTCCAGCGGTTCTTCAGCGCTTTCCCCAGCTACCACGGTCTCTCGCTCGACATCGAGAATCTGAACGACGACGCGCTGCCCTTCTATCTCACCTTCGTCCAGGAGGTTTATTCCGACCTCCACCCTCGTAATCTACGCCTCTACGTGAACGTCCCCTCTTCAGCTTCCACTGAAGAACTGAAGAGCATCTCGGGGAATTCCGACGCGATCGTGCTTATGAACTATGACCAGCACGAGACATCCAGCGATCCTGGACCCATCGCCAGCCAGGACTGGTTCGTAGCCAATCTTAATCGCGTTCTCAAATCTGTTCCGCTCAACAAAATCATCTGCGCCGTGGGCAACTATGGCTACGACTGGGAGATGTCCATCCCTGATCCGAGGGCGCGCGATCCCAAACTCCGCACGCCGCACGTCATCAACACCGAAGAGCATTCACACGTTTCCGATGTCTGGCAGCTCGCAAGCGATGTCGACGCCGACCTTGACCTCGACTACAACACCCTGAATCCGCACTTCGAATACATCGACGAAGACGCGCACACTCGCCACATCGTCTGGTTCCTTGACGGCGTCACTCTCCTCAATGAACTTCGCGCCGCTCGCCAGCTCGGCATCCGCACTTTCGTCCTTTGGAAACTGGGAAGCGAAGATCGTGCCATGTGGAAGGTCTGGGACAAGCCCAGCAATCCTGCTTCCCTCGATGCCCTTGGCGATCTCAAGCCTGGACACGATGTAGATCAGGAAGGCTACGGCGACATTCTGCGCGTCACCGGCCTTCCTCAGCCCGGCAAGCGTACAGTTCAGATCGACACTGACGAGCCTGACCCGCGCAAAAAGCTCATCATTGACGAGCATATGGACGTGTACCCGCACACCTACACCGTCCAGTACTACGGCTATCACCCCAGCGAAGTCGCGCTCTCCTTCGACGATGGCCCCGATCCCAAGTGGACGCCGAAGATCCTTGACATCTTGAAGGAGTACGACGTAAAAGGCACGTTCATGATGATCGGCGCCGAGGCTCAGGAGAACATCGGGCTCATGCAGCGAGTTAAGCGCGAGGGTCACGAGATCGGCAATCACACTTACTTCCACCCCGACATCAGCGAGATTTCGACCAATCAGCTTGATCTGGAGGTCAAGCTCACCGAGCGGCTCTTTGCCAGTAAGCTCGGCGTGCAGCCACTCTACTTCCGGCCGCCATACGACATCGACGAAGAGCCCGACACTGACGATCAGGCCGCTCCTGTCGTGCGCATCCAGCAGCTCGGCCTCACCATCGTCGGAAACAAAATCGACACCCACGACTGGGAGCCGGTGAGAAAAAGCCCCGCCGAGATGACGAAATTAGTTCTGGATCAGCTCGAAACGATGAAAGTCAAGCCGCAGTTTCGAGGTTCCATCATTCTTCTCCACGATGGAGGTGGCGATCGCGCCGCTACTATTGCGGCTTTACCCATGCTCATCGAGGCTCTTCGCAGCCACGGCTACAAGATAGTCCCCACGTCAGCTCTAATGGGCATGACAACCGCCCAGGTAATGCCGCCTCTGACCACGCGCCAATATATCCGTGCTATCCCCGATTCCATCGCATTCTCCGCGCTTTCAGTCATCGGCCGCTTTATCGTCCTCGTCTTCTTCCTTGGCGATGTTCTTATGAGCGCTCGCCTCATGCTCGTCGGCATCTTCGCCATCATCGACCGGCTTCGCAAGCCGCACCGCGCCGCTTCGCCCGGATTCAATCCTCGCGTAGCCGTATTCGTCCCTGCTTATAACGAAGAGAAAGTCATTGTGCGCACCGTCAGATCGGTACTCAACTCCGACTACGCCAACTTGCGTGTGATCGTCGTCGACGATGGCTCAAGTGATCGCACCTTCGAAGTTGCACGCGAGGCCAACGCCAAAGACATCGCTGAAGGCCGCGTGCAAGTTCTCACGAAAGCCAACGGCGGCAAAGCAGCGGCTCTCAACTACGCTCTCGAACACATTCAAGAAGAGTTCTACGTGGGCATTGACGCCGACACCGTCATCGCCATGGATGCGATCTCGAAGCTCATCCCGCACTTCGAAGACCCGAGGGTAGGCGCCGTCGCGGGCAACGCCAAAGTCGGCAACCGCGTCAATCTCTGGACCCGCTGGCAGGCGCTCGAATACATAACCAGCCAGAACTTCGAGCGTCGCGCTCTCGATCTCTTCAACGTCGTCACGGTAGTTCCGGGCGCCATCGGTGCCTGGCGCACCGCCGCAGCCAAGGCCGCCGGCGGCTATCCCATCAACACCGTCGCCGAAGACGCCGACCTCACCATGAACATACTCGAGCAGCAGTACAAAGTCGTCTACGAGGATCGCGCGCTCGCCTTCACCGAGGCTCCCATCGATGCCAGCGGCCTCATGCGTCAGCGTTTTCGCTGGTCATTCGGAATTCTTCAAGCCGTCTTCAAACACAAAATGGCTTTCGTTCGCAACAAGGCCATGGGCCTCTTTGCCCTGCCGAACATCCTCATCTTTCAGATGTTCCTTCCGCTCGTCTCGCCCTTCATCGACCTCATGTTCGTCGCAGGCCTGGTCCACTACTTCATCGATCGCCACTACCACCCTGAAGCCGCCTCCGCCGCCAGTCTAGAGAAACTCCTCGCATACTTCGGAGCCTTCCTGCTCATCGACTTCGTCACCTCCGTCATCGCCTTCAGCCTCGAACGCCGCCACCCCGCCAACAAGGGCGATGGCTGGCTGCTCTTCCACATCTGGCTGCAGCGCTTCGCCTATCGCCAGGTCTTCTCCATCGTCCTCGCCAAGACTCTGAAGCGCGCCATCGACGGCAAGCCCTTCAACTGGGACAAACTTGAACGCACCGCCAGAATGAGCAAAGAAACCGAAGCGCTGACTATGTAACTTCGCTCCTTCGAGTGATCTCTTCAATTGCAAAGCTAAAAGCCAGGAGCTAGAAGCTAGAGGCTGCTTTTCTCATGAGCTACTACACCGGCCCCATCTCCGACCACTTCGACGGCAAGCAGTTCTATCACGCCGAGCTTCCGCCCACAGACAAGAGCTTCTTTGATCTTCTTCGCTGGCAGATTCTCGGCAGGCACGCAAAATGGCCGGACTCGATCCCCGCGCGCAGTGGTATCAAACCTGAAGCTCACGTCCACGGCCTCTCCATCACCTGCATCGGCCACGCCTCGCTCCTCATCCAGACCGCCGGCATCAATATCCTCATCGACCCCGTCTGGTCCGATCGCGTGAGCCCTTTCAAAGACCTCGGCCCACGCCGCCGCAACGCGCCATCCGTCGCCCTCGCCGATCTACCGCCGATCCAAGCCGTCCTCATCACCCACAACCATTACGATCACATGGACACCGCAACCATCGCCGCGCTCCACGCAAAACACCAGCCCGTCATCATCTCGGCGCTTGGCAACGACACCGTGATCCACAAGGACGCGCCACACGTCCCCGTACATACCGGAGACTGGTGGCAATCCTTCCCGCTCTCACCAGACATCCGCGCCACCATCGTCCCCGCGTATCACTGGTCCGCCCGCAAGTTCGCCGACCGCCGAGAGGCCCTTTGGTGCGGCTTCATTCTCGACACACCTTCAGGTCGCGTCTACTGCGCCGGAGACACCGCCTACCAGGACGGCAAAACCTTTTCAGATATTCGCAGTCGTTGCGGCACCCCGCTCGTCGCCATTCTCCCAATCGGAGCCTACGCACCCCGCTGGTTCATGAGCACCCAGCACACTGATCCGGCCGAAGCCCTCCAGATCGCAACCGACGTCGGCGCCCAGCATCTCCTCGGCATTCACTGGGGAACCTTCCCCCTCACCGACGAGCCCTGGGACGAACCACCACGCCTACTCGATGACTCTCTCCGCAATCATCAGGGCACACCAATCCGCGCCCAAGCCATGCGGCCCGGCAATATTTGGCATATTTAATATTTTTGAATGCAAGCTCGGGCTGTGCCCCGTTCATCGCAGCTTTATCGCGATGAGCGAGTGGTCGCCCTGCCCGCAATCAGCACAGGAATCCCATTCACAATCGGATAACTCCGTCCGCATCCCGCGCACACCACCGACGCTTCAGGAAACCGAAGCTCGCCGAAACACACCGGGCACACCAGGTCGTCGACCCACTTACCCAGTTCGGTGCCTTTTCCTCTATCAGCCATTTCGTAGATCTCAATCCGTTGCGCTACTGGTTCTAGTGGATCGTCGCGTCCGCCCCCGCATCGTCCCCGTGTCCGTTCCGCTTCACCGGCCGTTTCAGGAACTCCTGCTCGATCCGCTCGTTCGTCCCCGCATGGGCGAACTCATACGCCACGCGAATTCCGTTGAAGATCGCTCGATCGTTCGACGACCCGTGCCCGATGACGCAAACACCGCGCACCCCCAGCAACTGGGCACCGCCGTACTCGCGATAATCCAGTCGCCGCCGAAAATCATTGAACGCCTGTCTCGACAGCAGCGCACCGACCTTGGCCGTCACCGTGCGCGTCAGCGACTCGCGCAGCGCATCACGCACAAACCGCCCCACGCCCTCGCTCGTCTTCAGCGCCACATTGCCCACGAACCCGTCGCAGACAATCACGTCCGCCAGCCCGCTGAAGATATCGCGACCTTCCACGTTTCCAATGAATTTGATCGGCAGCGCCTTCAACAACGGAAAAGCTTCGCGCGTGAGATCGTTTCCCTTCGTCTCTTCCTCGCCAATCGACAACAGCCCAACTCGCGGATGTTGGATCTTGAGCACGCTGCGCGCATACATCTCTCCCATCACCGCGAACTGCTCAAGGTTGTGCGCCTTGCAATCCACATTCGCGCCCACATCCAGCAGCACGCACGCATTGCCACTCGCACTCGGCATCGGCGTCGCCAGAGCGGGGCGATCTACTCCCGGGAGCGCGCCCAGGACCATCTTCGCCGTCGCCATCGCCGCGCCCGTATTGCCTGCGGTCACAAACCCCTTCGCCTTGCCATCGCGTACCAGCTTCAGCCCCACGCGCATCGAGCTGTCCTTCTTCGTGCGAACCGCGTGCGCAGCCTTCTCGTCCATGCCGATCCTCTCGGACGCATGGTGAACCACGATCGGCAACTCTTCGTCTTCGAGGTGTTCGTCCAGCAGATCGCGAAGCTCAGACGACGGCCCCACCAGGTGCACACGCACCGGGAGCTCTCGCGCTGCCATGATTGCGCCCTTGATCTCGGGCTCAGGGGCTTTATCGGAACCAACTGCATCAAGGACGATGTCACAAAGCATGCTGCGTCACCGTGGCGGCCATGTTATGAATCGGGAACTGCCGGAAATACAGACGGGGCCGTTCACGACGACCCCGTCTTCGACCACTTTGCATAATGGCATATTCGAGCGCGCTGTGCGGACTTGTCTGATTTACTTTGCGGATTCCTTCGTATCCAGCACCGCACGGCCCTTGTATTCGCCACACTTCGGGCAGGCGCGATGGGGGAGCTTCTTCTCATGGCAATTCGGGCACTCCGAAACACCGGTCTGGGTCAGAAAGTCGTGGGCACGGCGATTGGCGCTGCGGCGCGAAGAATGGCGCCTTTTCGGATTCGGCATGATGCTTTTCCTTTCAAACTCTCGGCTATCAACTCGTCGAGCCGCAGAAGCCGGCTGCTTCTCACGGCTGAGAGCTGATGGCTGACAGCTTTTCTCAATGTTTTGTAGACTTTATCCTGCTGCGCAACCCTGAAAGCGCCTCCCATCGAGGATCCGTCTGACCCTCCTCGCAGGAGCAATCCTGGTTGTTGCGGTTCTGGCCGCAGCGCGGACAAAGTCCTTTGCAGTCATCCTTGCACAGCGTCCTGACCGGCAGAGACAAAAGCACCTGCTCGCGCAGCACATCCTCCAGCAAAAGACTGTCCCTTTGATAATAACCGATTTCCGTCTCCGGCGCCGTTATCGACCGCTCCGAAGCCCCCGCGTCCACCCCAATCGGCCTGAAGATCAGATCGAACTCCCCATTCAGCGGAACATCAACAGGCTCAACGCATCGCGCACACGGCACCTGAAATCTTCCAGCGAACTTTCCCCGCAGCCGGATGTCGGCAATGATGTCCCGAGGCCCCCGATGCTCGTGAATGACCTCAGCCAGCCCAGAGGTCTCCAGATTCCCTTCCTGCTCCGCTTCCTCGCCGAAATTGATGTGTCCCGACGGCATCGCGAGATCGAACTCGATCGGCTCCTTCTCGAGTTCACTTACTTTGAATTCCATATCGTTCAGCCTACGGCTGCTCGCACCCTGCGTCAATTCAGTACGTCACGATAGGCTTTAGCCTTCGCCGAGCATCTTGATCTGACCTTCTATACTCCAACGGTATAAGGACGAAATGTACCCGGGGACAAATTGCTGGGCGTGAAAGAATATGACCGAATCAACCGAATTGGCTGCGCAGGCGGCCGGCAAGGCCAGGGAGATGCTCGCCGCAGGAGTTCCTAAACCAGAGATCCTCGGCATTCTTGTAAACGCAGCCGAGACTATAGCCGGACAAGCCAGCGTTTGCTCGATCCTCGTTCTCGACAATGATGGGCTGCTGAGGAATGCCGCCTCCCCCAATCTGCCCGCCGACTATCTCGCCGCGATTGATAAGTTGAAACCGAACCCGCGCGTCGGAACTTGTTCGGCTGCTGCGGCCACCGGATCGGTGGTCGTGACCTGCGACTTCAGAGCAGACGATAAGTGGGCCGAGCTTCGTCACCTCCCCATGGCTCTCGGGTTCGTGGGAGCATGGAGCATGCCCATCAAAAATTCCGATGGGCAAGTCCTCGGTACGCTGGGCACATACTTTCGCGACAATCGCACTCCCACGCAGGAAGAAGTGCAGTGCATCGAGACCCTGGCATCCGCAGCAAGTCTCGTTCTCGCGCGAGACGAAGAACGCTGATAGTAAGCGACGCGATCCGCCACTGCTCGAGACTTTCCCCTTATGCCCGCAAGTCGGGTCAAAAATCAGCCGTTTCGATCCGGCAGTCGACTCAGTTTGCGGGCCCAGATGCATCCTCTCGAAACGGACCGTTCTTTGGGTTCGCGATGGAGAAGGCACCGGGATAAACGACTCAATCCGGTTGACTTATACGCCAAAGTTTGATATAATACTAAAGTGCCTTCGGCTCCGGTCCGCGCCGTAGATCGACCTCGCGGTGTGACGGTGTGGTCCAAGCTGAACAGCACTTGATGCGCATAGCTCAAGGAGATTACCGTGCTCAAATCTGAAACTCCCGTATCATGCTTCTTCGCCCTCTACGCCCGCGAAACCGGCGACGACAATATGCCCGCAGTGGTCTCTCACTTTGCCGATACGTTTCTCTTCGCAGGCCCTTCCGGAGCGCAATCCGTTCGTGCCTGCGACTTCGCCAATGCCCTCCCCAAACGCAAAGCCCTTTTCGACGGGCTCGGTTCGCAACCTACGGAGCTCACCGCCATCCACGAAATACCTCTCGATTCCCGCTACGTCCTCGTCAAGACAACCTGGCGCTTCTCCTTCTTGCGCGATAACTCTCCCGCCGAGCGATTCGATACCGACTCCACGTTCCTCATCGACACCGGACTCCCCGGCACCAACGAATCCGACTTCAAGATTCTTCTCTACCTTCCCCACCAGGACATCATGCAGATTCTCCGCGACCGCGGAATCCTGCAAGCCTGAATCCCAGCGGATCTAATGTCATTCAACGAAATGGGTGCCCCAGGTCTCGCTTCTGAGACCTGGGATTCAGCTAATCTGGTTGGAACACGGCAGACAAGTCATGACTACGACTTCGCCCAATCTCAACATTCGCCTCGCTACAGCCGCCGACCGCCCGCGCCTCATCCCCATCATCAACGCAGCATTCGCCATCGAAACCTTTCTCGAAGGCACCCGAACCGACGACGAACGTCTCTCCGCCATGATGCAGAAAGGCGAAATCCTTCTCGCCGAAGACTCTTCCGGCCAGATACTCGCCTGCATTTATGCGGAAACCCACGGTTCTCGGGGCTATCTTGGGCAGCTCGCAGTCGACCCCGCCGATCAGGGCTCCGGCGTTGGGAGACAAATGCTCGCAGCCTCCGAGGACCACTTCCGCGCACGCGGCTGCAAGGCCATCGACATCACTGTCCTCAGCCTTCGCCCCGAGTTGCTTCCCATCTATAAGCGCTTAGGCTTTGTCGAAACGGGTACCGAAGAGTTTCACATGTCCCGTACGATCAAAGACAATCAGGAGTGCCACTGCATCAAAATGTCGAAACCTCTTTGAAATAAGATCCGGGGTTCCCATCCTAAACGCGTCTTTTGCGTTTAGGGTGGGAACAGGCGGACTGACTCGCTCTATTCCGTCGTCACATGTAAATACCTGCTCGCGAACTCCAGAAAGTGCGGCCAGTTCGGTTCCGCGAGGTGCCCGCCATCATGCTGCCGGAATCCCAAGGCTCCGGAACTCACCGCAGTTCCGGTCGCCGGAAACTCAGTAGTTCCCAGGTCCTTCGCTCCCATCAATCGGTACACCGGACCTGCCGCTACCTCCGCCAGAAACATCCCATGTGTATCCGCCCACGCGTCGCCCCTGGGATTCGCATATCCATCGCCAGCATCCGAGCCACCCGTAATGAACAGCGGCCGTGGCGTGCTCAGCGCGATTAGCTCATGATTGTCCACAGGCAAATCACCAGCATTAAGCGGACCTGCATAACGCAGGAACTCTCCATCGAACCAGTGATACAGCGAGGGCCCTGCAAGGTTCGGAATCGTCTCACCGTAAATGTGCCGGTACAACTTCGCCCCACCCTCGCCTGAGGAACTCGAATATCCGATCGCAAACTCCGGATAGTACGCCATCGTCACCAGCACCGCCTTGCCGAACCGAGAATGCCCCGCCAGCCCGACCTGCTTCGCATCCACAGCTTTGTCCGTTTCGAAATACCGCAATGCCTCGTGAGCGCCCCACGCCCATGCCTTTAGCGCGCCCCAGTCTTCCGCACCACGCGGCTTCGCACGATTCACAAGCCCGATAATCCCGCTCGTCAGACCCGACCCGTCATCCTTCTGGAAGCTCGCCGGATTTAGAATCGCGAATCCCCAACCGCGCCGCACCACCGGCTTCCCGTCGACTCCCCACGGTAGCGGAGCATAGCTGTCCAGAGGCACGCTGGTTGCTTTCTTGAAATCGTTGTCGAACGCGAGCTCCATCATCACCGGCACCGGCCCCTTCGCATTCGCCGGAGTAGTAAGTAGCAGTTCAATGTGGATCTGCGAGCCCGAGCCCTGCCATGGTCCCACCTCTCCAGACAGCAGCTTCGTCACGACATCGACTCCGCCGTACGACTCCTTCCTCTCCACCAGCACATGCCACTTCACCGGCGGCAGCGACTCCGGCGTTCGCCCCAGAATCTCCTTATCAAAATCTGCGCGAATCTCGTTGGACCGCTCAGCCCAATCTGCGGCACTCTTCACCCGCCGACCATCTTTAAACACCAGGGGATCCGGCAGCTTCGGAAATTGATTTGCTTTCGCGAGATCGTAGTTTGTCGAGTGCGGCGACCGCGCATCGCCCTCTGGCCTTGGACGCATGTTCGCTTCCTTCAGCCCCACCAGCCGCAGCAGCCGCGCCCGGTCTTCCTCCGCGGTCACTCGATCCAGATTCGCAGCCCGATTCTCTGCACCTTGCGAATCTTCATGAAAGTACTTCGCTGCAAACGCCAAAAAGTATGGCCAGTTCGGCCCCGGTGTATGCCCCGCCATGTGCTGCCTGAACCCGATATCGCCCGCAAGCAGAGACGTCTCCACTGCAGGAAACTCCGTGCTCGTCAGCCCCTGCTTTCCGAGCAGCTTGTACACCGGACTCGCACCCACCGCCGCCAGAAAACTTCCCTTCGGATCCACCCACCCATCGCCATCGATCGCTCCAGCACCGATAAACACCGGCTTCGGCGCAACCAGCGCGATCAGCTCATTCGCATCCACCGGCAGATCGGCTGTAATCAGCGGACCCGCATACTTCAGAAAGTTCTCGCCCATCCAGTGGTAGGCATCGCGACCCGCAGTGTTCTCAACCTCCTCGCCAAACACATGCCGGTACAGCTTTGCCCCTGCCGATCCCGAAGAGCTGATAAACCCAATCGCAAATCTCGGATCCCACGCCATCGCCACCAGCGATGCCTTCCCATACCGCGAGTGCCCCGCGATCCCCACTTGTTTTGCATCCACCGCCTTGTCGCTCTCGAAGTAATCCAGGCATCGGCTCGCACCCCACGCCCACGCCTTCAGCACACCCCAGTCCTCAAGCTTGCGTGGCCGACCCTTGTTTACCAGCCCGATGATCCCGTCTGTCAGCCCCGCGCCGTTATCCGGCTGCGCGCTTACCGGTACATACTCCGCATAACCCCATCCCCTCGCCAACGCCTGCTGCTGCCAAGTCGGACCTTGGTTCTGCTGTGCAAACTGAGGGAACCGCTTCATCAACTGCGCAAGAAATTCCTTGCTGAATCCCAGCTCCATAATCACCGGCACTGGCCCCTTAGCATCCGCAGGCGTGCTCAGCGTCAGTTCCAGCTTCACATTGATCTTTGGATAAGCCGAGTTGTCCACGTGCCCGGCAAGCGTCTTCGTAGTCACCTCCACGTCGCCCTTTTTCTCGTGCTCGACCTTCACCACCTCCCACTTCACCTTTGGCAACTGCGCCGGCGTGCGTCCGTAAACCTCTCGATCGAACAGCTCCGCAATTTCCGGACGCCGCTGCTTCCACCACATCTCCGGTGTGGTCACGCGTTCACCGTTGGCCATCACTAGCGCATCCGGCACGTTGGAGTACACGTTCGCTTTCGATTCGTCGTAGTTCACCGGGTGCGAACTGTGAATGTCGTTGTCGACAGGCGGCCGAAGCTCTTTAATCCCCAGTTCCTCCATCACCCGCTGGTGATCCTTCTCCGACGCAGCCTGAATCGCAAGCTGTTCCGGAGTCGGCGCAAATCGTGGCGGGTTCGCCGGAGCTTGCTTACCTGTATTCGCTCCAGAGCCCGCACCGGCTCTTACTTGCGCGCCGATGCAATTGCTTCCAGCCAGAACTGCAAGGGCGACAACCCCCATGAAAACTCGATGATTTCGATTCATCTTCAAACTCCGACTCAAACGCGGCCCAAGAATATCGATTTAGCGTTTCTTCGGCAACAAACTGTTCGCCATAGCAATCAACCTCACCAATCTTTGATTTGGCTCGCACTCGAAAACTCCCAGTCCAACCTCCGCAATCGTTGATGAAACACATGACTGATTGAGACAATCTCATTCGAGCTGCACCTCATCTGCGCTCAAAGGCAACAAGCCGTACGGAGTGGTTCTCTAAGAGACTTAATTTGCATATCAAATTCACGACCTCCTCAAATACAGATTCCCGGCTGCCTGATATAAGTTCCCCACAAACCGCTCCTTCTACCATGGGCCGGTTGATATACTTCGGCCCTGCACCACCTTTCGCAGGGCCGCCCCTGGAGATCCGTACATGAGTGCCGCCAAATTCGACCTCGTCGTCATCGGTTCCGGGCCTTCCGGGCAACGTGCCGCTGTCGCCGCCTCCAAGATGAAAAAGCGCGTTGCCGTGGTCGAATCCCGCGCTGTCGTCGGCGGAGTCTGCGTCAACACTGGCACCATTCCCTCCAAGACCATGCGCGAAGCTGTCCTTCACCTCTCCGGCTACAACTACCGCTCGGTCTACGGCATCAACTACCGCGTCAAAGAACGAATAACCATGGCCGACCTCGCCTTCCGCGTTCAGGCCGTAATCAAAACGGAAGTCGACGTCACCGAGGCCCAGCTCTCCCGCAACGGAATCGACATCGTTCACGGCATCGCTCACTTCGTCGATGCAAATCACGTCCGCGTTGAAGGCCTCTCCGGAGATACCACCCTCGAAGCCGATCGCATCATCATCGCCGTCGGCACCAAGCCCGCCGCCTCGCCCAAGGTCCCCATCAATGGCCGCACCATCATCAACAGTGACCAGGTCCTCGATCTGCCTGCTCTGCCCAAATCCCTTATCGTTGTCGGCGGCGGCGTCATAGGCGTCGAGTACACCTGCATGTTCTCGACCCTCGGGGTACGTGCCACTTTGATCGAAAAACGCGCCAAGCTCCTCGAATTCGCCGATCAGGAAATCGTGGAGTCTCTCAGCTACCACCTGCGCGACAGCCGCGTCACCATGCGTCTTGGTGAAGAAGTTTCAAGCGTCGAAGAGCTCCCCGATGGCACCGTCGTCGCTAATCTTGAAAGCAAGAAGCGCGTATCAGGCGACGCCCTCCTCTACGCAGTCGGACGTCAGGGCGCCATCGAGGACCTGAATCTCGCCGCCGCCGGCATTGAAGCCGACAATCGCGGCCGCATTCCGGTAAACGAGAACTATCAAACCAACGTTGAACACATCTACGCCGTTGGCGATGTCGTCGGCTTCCCTTCTCTCGCCTCCGTCTCCATGGAACAGGGTCGCATCGCCGCCGCCCGCGCCTTCAACGACACGCACACATCATCGAATCCCAGCTTTTATCCTTATGGCATCTACACCATCCCCGAAATCAGCTTCATCGGCAAAACTGAAGAGCAGCTTACCGACGAAGACGTCCCCTACGAAGTCGGCATGGCTTTCTATCGCGAAACCGCGCGTGGCCAGATTCGTGGCGACACGACCGGCCGCCTCAAGCTCATATTTCATCGCGACACACGCAAGGTCCTTGGCGTGCATATCATCGGCGAAGGCGCCAGCGAGTTGATCCAC
>DATJEO010000092.1:0-16508 GCA_035496515.1 Occallatibacter sp. | reverse complement strand
TACCGTAATTACCAGCAGCGTCGCTGTCAGAAATGTTAGGGGATCAGTGCTGCTGACGCCGTAAAGAAGGCCGGACATGAACCGGGTCATGAGCCATGCAACAAGCAGGCCGGCCCCAATGCCGAAAAGAGTGATGGTTGTCGCTTGTCGCACGAGCATGTACACGATCGCATTCGGCGTAGCGCCGAAAGTGAGTCGCACACCGACCTCTTGCGTTCTCTGACCCACGTTATACGAGGTCACGCCGTAGATTCCAATTGCGGCCAACACCAGAGCCACCAGAGCCAGAATGTCAAGCAGCGTAAATGCAATCCTGGGGGCCGACGTGACGTTCCCCACGATCTCCGGCATGGATCTCACTTCGAATATCGGTTGGTTCCGGTCCACCGACCAGATAGCGCTGCGAATCGCAGGCAGGATCGCATTCTGCGGAACGGCCGTACGCACCACCATACTCATGGTTTGGTCCGGACCCTGCATAAATGGGAAGTAAATGGTAGCCTCAGGCGCGCCGCTCAGCGATGTGTCGCGAACCGCGCCCACAACGCCGATGACCTGTCGTGGCACTCCGGAGCCGTCCGGAAGAACCAAGTGTTTGCCGATCGGGCTTTCGCTCCCAAAATACTCTCGTGCGAGCGTCTCATCGATCACAACCACTCGCGGATGGTTGGCGTCGTCGCTCTCTGCAAAGCTCCTGCCTTGCATCAAGGGAATCTTCATGGTCTCGAAATATCCGGCGCTGATGTCCCGATAATCGGCAGAAGGGGCCACATCAGAACCTGGCTTCTCCTGAATGGAAAAGGGCCCTCGATCCATATCGTCTTGACTAAGAGGAACAATCTGAGTCAACCCAGCAGCCTGCACGCCGGGTATGCCGCGAACATGTTCCAGGAAATCATGGAAGGCCGCTCCGCGCCTCCCGGAATTCTGATAGGGCGAACCGGCGGCATCCTCAGACAGTTTGATCCGCAGCGTTAGAAGCCTGTTGGGATCAAAACCCGGATCGACAGACAACAACCGCGAGAAGCTCTTGATCATCAGGGACGCGCCGACCACCAGCACGAGAGCAAGCGCCCCCTCCACCACTATCAGAAGAGTGCGTGTTCTTTTTCCTCGCACCTGCCCGATCGTTCCGCGTCCTCCATTCTTCAGCGCAGCCTGCATGTTGCCGGCAAACAACCGGAGCGGAGGTATCAGGCCAAACAGCATACCCATTGCCAGCGATATAACCAGCGTGAAAACGATCTCGCTTGCTCCCAGGTGGACCTCAGGCAGTTTCACTTCATAAGCTGAATTGGGAACGGGTATCTGGGTCGGTCCATATCGTCCCCAGAGATGAACGCTTCCTAAAGACAGCAGCAGGCCAAGCGATCCGCCAACGATCGTCAGCAAAGAACTTTCCACCATAAACTGGCGAACGATCTGCTTTCGAGTGGCTCCAAGTGAGATGCGCACGGCGATTTCCTGGCATCTGCTCATGCCATGCGACAGCAGGAGATTTGCAACATTTGCGCAGGCTAGAATCAAAACGAATCCCACTGCGCACTGCAGCACAATCAGAGCCGGTCGAATGTACTCCATCCGCACTGATCCCAGCGGCAGCAGAACTGTGCCGAACCCTTTGCGATCAGGCCTCTGGAGAGCTGTTCTCGCCATCGCCGCGTTCATCTGCGCGGCCGCTTGGCGCACCGTCACGTTCGGACGCAGACGCCCGAACACACCAAGATCGGAACCGGCGCGCTGCAGCCAGCCAACATCGAACGGAACCACTACATCAACTGGGAACAACTCGTCGAAAGATGCGGGTAACACACCAATGATGGTGTAGTTCTCGCCGTTCAATGTCATGCTTTTGCCGCAAACAGCCGGATCCCCTTGATACTTCCGCATCCAGTAGTGGTAGCCCAGGACGACGAGCGCACGCCGCGCATTTTCTTCCTGCAGAAGAAATGTTCTCCCCTCAACGGGAACGATTCCGAAAAAATCTCCGAAGTTGGTAGTCACACGGAGTCCGGCGACCTGCTCCGGATCTCCATTGCCCGTCACAGTACCTGTGCCGTGCTCGAAAAGGAAGAGATCCTCGAACGCCTGGATCTTTTGCTCTCTCCAGTCCAGGTAATCCTGCCCGCTGGGTCCCACCCGGCTTAACCCTATTGCTGCATTGCTATCCCAGATAACAACCAGGCGGCTGGCTGCGCGCACAGGCAGCGGCCGCAATAGGATTCCGCGGACCATTGTAAATAAGGCCGTGTTGGTACCGATGCCCAGCGCCAGAGTAAGAATTGCGGCCGCGGTGAATACGGGTGCCTTCTTCAGAACCCGAAAACCAAACTTTAGATCTCTCAACAGCGTAACTGCCCAGCTCCAGCCCTGGGCCCTATGCGATTCTTCGCGATAGTGTTCGAATCCGCCAAATTCTACGCGCGCCTGCCTCTCGGCCTCAGGTCGTGAAATGCCGCGGCTTTCCAGATCGTTCGCGCGAAGCTGGATGTGTTCGAGCAGTTCTTCCTCGAGTTCATGCCTCACCGCCGAACGGTGCACGAACGCGGACCAGCGGGCCTGCAATGCATTGAGGATTTTCATAGCTCTCCCGGTTGCGCTGAAAGTGCATTCGCGATTGCTTCGGCAAGGCGATTCCAACTCTCTGTCTCATCCTGCAGCCGCTTCCGTCCGGCAGACGTCAGCTCGTAAAACTTCGCGCGCCGGTTCGCGTCGGAGACGCCCCACTTCGTCTTGAGCAGTCCCTGACGAACCAAGCGAAACAGTCCCGGATACAACGCGCCCTGCTCAACCATCAGAGCTTGGCCTGATATCTGGGCAATGCGCAGCAAGATGCCATATCCGTGCAAGGGTCCGAGCGATACTGCCCGCAGAATAAGAAGATCTAGAGTCCCCGGAAGAAGCTGAGCCTGATCGGCCATTCCAACTCTCTCCTAAACATCTTAGGACTGTAGCGAAACTCTCCTAAGCTGTCAAGGAAAGCGAGATTTTTTCCTTGTGTGCGGTTTGAATGGATCTTGATCCGGTGCCTCGACTCCGACGGCCGGGTGCCCCATCCTTGCGAGGTTTTTTTGTCGCAAGGGTGGGAGCCAACAAACTCAACCTGCCGGGTGCCCACATCTCGCTTTGGAGATGTGGGTTCTCGCGAAACCGCCACCCGCATGCAGGTCATACACTGTTCACGTGACCGAAAGGCTCATTCTCATCACCCTGCTCGTCAAGCTGGGTGTCATGGCGTCCGTAGCCAGCGTACTCGCGCGCGCCGCCACGTTCCGCCGCCTCTTCTTCGCCGAAAAGCGCCGTCCCGAGCAGACTCTTGCCCTGCTCGCCTTCTTCCTTGTCCCCCTCACCCTTGGCGTCTGGATCCGCACCTCCGTACCCAACTTCCTCGCCGCCGACATCTCTTTTGAGACGGTCATTCTTCTCGGCCTTCTCGTCGGCCCGCGCTGGGCCACGCTCGGCGCTGCCATTCTCGCCATCCCCGCGGTGCTTCACGCCGAGTACCTCACGCTCCCCTTCAACATCGCCGTTGCCATCGTCGCCGGCGTCCTCGGCCGCGTCGTCGAGCCCGAAGAAATCTGGTCATTCACACCCTTCGTCGACCTCGGCCTCTACCGTTGGGTCCGCCGCATCCTCCGCCGCCCCCGCATCGACCGCCAGTTCCTGCTCCTCTTCCTGATCGTTGGCGCCGAAGCATGCCGTGACTGGATCCACTCGCGCTACCCCCACGAGCTCTTCGCCCTCGTCGCCAAAGAACCGTGGGTACAAATCCTGGTCTGCTTCACCGCCCCTATCGTAGTCGGCATCGCCATCAAGGTGTGGAACGCCCTCCGCATCGAAATGAAGCTCGAAGAGCAGAAACACCTGCTCCTCGAAGCCCGTCTCGACGCCCTGCAGCGGCAGATCAATCCGCATTTCCTCTTCAACACCCTCAACTCCATCTCCTCGCTCGTCCGCACCCGGCCCGAGCTGGCCCGCGAGATGACAATCAAGCTCGCCAACATCCTGCGCGCCCTCCTCAAAGACCACGACACCTACGTGCCTCTGCGCAACGAGCTCAGCTTCACCGACGACTATCT
Organism: Occallatibacter sp.; assembly: GCA_035496515.1. Classification (GTDB taxonomy): domain Bacteria; phylum Acidobacteriota; class Terriglobia; order Terriglobales; family Acidobacteriaceae; genus Telmatobacter. The sequence goes on along the minus strand of DATJEO010000092.1, from coordinate 12,429 downwards.
CGCTATCGAGGTCGTTCGCTTCGGAGCCGAGAAACTTCGCGTAGAAAAAGAAATCGATCCCGACACCCTCGACGTGCTAGTTCCCAGCATCCTCCTGCAGCCCCTCATCGAGAACTCCATCAAACATGGACTCGAGCCGCGCATTCACGGCGGCACCGTGACGCTGCGCAGCAAGCTCGACGGCGACCGCGTCCTCATCGAAGTAGCCGACGACGGCGTCGGCATGGGCGACCGCCCGAACACCGGCATCAAGCGTAACGGCGCCGGAATCGGCATGAAAAACGTCCAGGAGCGCCTCGAAGTTCTATACGGGCAGCAGGCGACGTTCACCGTAGTCAGCAATCCTGGCCGCGGCACGTCGGTAACGATCGAGATCCCGGCCGACCTCCCCGTGGTCCGCTGAACTGGAGATTCTTCTCTGGAATCAGCCGTCTTAGTGCTCCCTAAGCACAAGCCTGTCGTAGAGACCACCCACGATTGCTCCCACAGTCAACGTTGCGAGCACCGCGTAACTAGCCTCAATCACAAATAGCGCGGCAGGCAACCGGCCAATGCCGAACCAGCTTGTCGCAACCAGCGCCCCGCATAGGAGCGCCGCCATCAGCATCCCCTGTAGCGCGCCCTTCCGGTGAGTCAGGACAAGGAGCCACGCAACTCCATATGCAAACAGCAGGCACACCGCCGCCGTAAGCAGATGCGGCAGGAGCCACCCGACCAGTTGCCTGACCTGGGCCGGGGCCAGCCCTGCTGCCTCGATCCACCGAGCGCGAAACAGATAATGCGAGTGCCACAGCATGCCCACATACCAGGCCGCGAACGCCGCCACCAGAACCGGCAGATGATAGATCTGCTTCCTGCTCGCCCCCGCAACCTCCCTGTAAGGCTCCGCCGCAATCGCCTCCGACAGGCACGCCTGGTTGCACTGCGCCCGGTCTGGCCATTGCGAGCACTCACAGAGGCGCAACGCTGGGCTCCCGTCCATCACCGTGGCCGCCGCATGTCTTGCATCGATTCCGACCACCGCTGACTGATGGGTTTCAGGGCACGTAACCGGACGACCGCCGGAATACCGCTGGAGGATCGCACGCAGCCCGAGCGCCCCACCGGCAAGGAGAAACGACACAACCAGCAGAAAGAGCACGAGCCAGATGAGCAGAACCATGGCCCACCCCCATTTGTGCCCTGAAGTCTGAGCCTTCCCTCAAACGCCTCTCAGTGACCCTGATCACTAATCGCGCCGAGTTCGTGTTTTGTTTGGCTTCGCTAGTCGAGGCGCAGGCGCCAGAGCGTATAACTGAGGATTTCGTGCTGGATGCGCTCCCGCTGTCCGGAGGGGCCTTCAATCGGGACACGCGATCGGGGCGAGGTAAGAACATTCAGGCCATTGGCGGCGCAGATCTGGTGGATACGAAAAAGATGGGTGGCGTCGCTGACTACTACGATCCGCTGAAGGTTATTGGTGCGGGCGATAACGGCAAGCCGACGAACAGACTCGTCCGTGCTGGTGCTCTCGGTTTCGGCGATGATGTCGGAATCGGGAACCCCAGCACCAACCAGATATTCCTCCCCTACACGGCCTTCCGAGTAATGATCGCCTCCATCACCACCCAGGGTGATGATGAGCGGAGCGATGCCGCGGCTGTAGAGTGATTCCGCGTGATCCAGCCGTGCTCGAAACACCGGGGAAGGATGGCCGTCGTACTCGGCAGCCCCGAAAACCGCAATCGCATCTGACGGTGTGGCCATGTCGCGCGCGGCGTACCACTGGATTTGTCCATAGACCCAGCGAATCCAGATTACGGTGATAATCGCCAGAAGAGCGATGATGATGAGGGTCCAGCGGAGGACGGGTCTGGTTGTTTTGGCTTGGAGCGCTGCCGGTGATGCCTGCGGGCTCATCAAGCGCCTACCGTTGCAGCACCATAACGATTTCGTGTGTGGGAATCGCCCCTTCGCGAAGCACTTCCCAGCGGCCGTTGCCTAGCGACAGGTCGACGATAGTGGTGGGAAGCGAGCGCCCGGTAGGACCGCCGTCGACAATGAGGGGGATGCGATCGCCGATCTGGTCGCGGACGCAGGCGGCGTGAGTGCACTCAGACGCGCCCTGAAGGTTTGCGGCCGTCGCGGTGATTGGAAGGCCGAAGCGCTCAACCACGGCGCGAGGAATGGCGGCGTCCGGAATTCGAAGGGCCACGTTGCCGGTGTTCGCGGTGGAGCGCAGAGGCAGCTTGGTGCCGGCGCGGACGATGATGGTCAGCGGACCGGGCCAGAAGCGATCGGCCAGCTTGTCGAGCATCGGGTCGCTGTCGCGGGCAAGTTCGTAAGCCTGAGCAAGAGAGGCGATGAGAAGCGAGAGAGGCTTCTGCTTCTGGCGGCTCTTGATGCGGTAGATGTTCTCGACGGCGTGGAGGTTCACGGGGTCGACGGCCAGACCATAGAAGGTATCAGTGGGCATGGCGACTAGATCACCCTGGCGCAGGCACGAGACGATATAGTCGATCCGGTCTGTTTGGGGCTCGTCGGGATGGACGCGCAAGATTTCCGCGGACAAGAAGGTCTACCTCGGTTAGGTCGGGCGCTTCGCCGTGAACCAGCTCAGAACAACGGCTGATCGCCCTGGCGGCTTGAGTTTGCACTCCGCAGGCCGGAGACCAAACCAAAGCCACAATGACGCAAGCTACCATAGCACCGGCTGCGGCGCAACCCTGCTAGTGTCGTCGATTCAGCTACATCGCGCAAAACAGCATAGAATCGGCTAAGCAAGATCGGTTCGCATAGATGCCTATACGCATTGTACAGAGTAAGCAAAACGCGCGGTTGAAGGAATTGCGCCGCGTGTTAACGAATCCGGGGCGCATTTCATCCGGATTGGTCGGAATAGAGGGACCGCATCTCATCCATGAGGCAATGCGAGCGGGCTTGGACATTGAGTGCATATTTGCGGGAGAGCGGATGCAGCACTGGGTTGAGACATCGGGCCTGAGCAAAGACACGGAGGTTCTGATCCTGCCTTCCGGCATCCTCAGTTCGATCCTCTCGACCGAAACACCGCAACCGGTGGCGGCGTTGGTGAAGTCCCCGGATTGGGCCTGGACGAATGTGTTGAACAGAGTCGCAAAAACACCGGCATTAATCCTGGTTTTAGCGGCGATACAGGATCCGGGAAATCTGGGAACGATCTCGCGGTCTGCCGAGGCGTTCGGAGCAAGCGGCGTGATCTGCTTGCCGGGTACCGTGAACCCCTGGAATCAGAAAGCAGTGCGGGCATCGGCAGGAAGCGTGTTTCGGATGCCCATGCTCAGTATCGGGGAAAGCGAAACGCTTGAACAACTCCACAAAGCTGGGGTGCATGTGCTGACCACCTCGGTGCAAGGAGCGCAACCAGCGGCTCACGTCGACCTCACGGGACCAGTGGCGTTCGTGATTGGGAACGAAGGAAACGGAGTTCCGGCGGAACTAGCCGCGAAGACCGATGGAGCAGTGACGATTCCCTGCCCCGGGCCGGTCGAGAGCTTGAACGCAGCGGTCGCGGCGAGCGTGTTGCTCTACGAAGCGGCGCGGCAGCGTTCCGTCAGAAGCGCCGGACTCACTGTCTCGCACGGAGGGCCCCAGTGAGTCTCTTTGATGGAATGCCCGAGTCTCCCGCGCAATCGGCCAAGGGATCACTGCATGCAATGCCGGGAGCACCGCTGGCGGAGCGCATGCGGCCGCGCACGCTGGACGAGTACGTGGGGCAGGAACATCTGCTCGGGCCGGGAAAACCGCTGAGGGTCCAGATCGAACGGGATGCTCAGGATTCGCAGAGCCTCGGCTCGATGATCCTGTGGGGTCCGCCGGGGGTGGGCAAAACAACGCTGGCGAAGATTATCGCTGAGACCACGAAGGCCAACTTCGTGGAGTTCTCGGCTGTGCTCAGCGGCATCAAGGAGATCAAGCAGGTGATGGCTGCGGCCGCGCAGGCTGCGGAAATGCATTCCCGAACGATCCTCTTCGTGGATGAGATCCATCGCTTCAACAAGGCGCAACAGGATGCGTTTCTGCCATATGTGGAGCGTGGAACCATCCGGCTTATCGGCGCCACCACTGAAAACCCCTCGTTCGAAATCATTTCTGCTCTGCTCTCCCGCTGCCGCGTCTACGTCCTCCAGCCGCTGAGCGAAGAGCGCATTGCCGGCCTCCTCCGTAAGGCTCTCGAGGACAAGGAGCGCGGTCTTGGTTCAACGGAATTGACAGCGGATGACGACGCGCTCGAGTTGATTGCTTCCTACTCGAGCGGCGATTGCCGTAGCGCCTACAACACCCTCGAGGTAGCCGCGCAGCTTGCGACCGAGGGGTCGAAGCACATCGACAAGGAGCTGGCGAAGGAAGCCATTCAGCAGCGCGTCCTCATGTACGACAAATCGGGCGAGGAGCACTACAACCTGATTTCGGCGCTGCATAAGAGCGTGCGCAATTCCGATCCGGACGCTGCGCTGTACTGGCTGGCGCGGATGTTTGCAGCGGGAGAGGATCCGCTGTACCTGGCGAGGCGTGTCGTGCGGATGGCAGTGGAGGATATAGGCCTGGCCGCGCCGGAAGCGCTGAACCTCTGCCTCTCGGCGAAGGAGGCCATCGACTTCCTCGGATCTCCCGAAGGCGATCTGGCGCTCGCCGAGGCCGTTGTCTATCTCTGCCTCGCTCCGAAATCAAATGCCGTCTATACCGCCTATGGCGCCGTCCAGCAGGAGGTCGAAGAGACACGGCAGGAGCCGGTGCCGCTGCATCTCCGCAACGCGCCGACTCGCCTGATGAAGGACCTCGGCTACGCAAAAGGCTACCGCTACGCACACGACGAAGACGACAGGGTTGCCGATATGGAGTGCCTGCCCGATTCACTGCGCGGCCGCAGCTACTACCATCCCACCCAGGAAGGCCGGGAAAAACAGCTCGCGCAGCGAATGGAAGAGATCCGCCGAATCCGCGCGAGCAAGCGCAGTGGGCGTGACTCGGATCTCTGATTACTCCGCCAGGTGACTAAATAGAGTCTCCGGAGACGAGATTTCGTCACTGAATTTCGTCAATCTTCATGCCGATGAATCGTAAGAAGAGGTGGAACTTTTGCTAAGTCATTTCCGTTTCATCACACAGGCGTGCCGATGAAGCTAAAGCGGATTTGGCGCATCGGTTGCTATCTACCTGTCCGAGAGCGGCAAGCTCTGAAACCCGCGACAGAGTGGAGGGTCGTCATGAAGCCGGAGTGGAACGAGAATACGTACGAGCAGCAGTTCGACAGCAGCTTGCGACGCAGTCCCAAGTCTCGCCCCGTGCCGGTGATGACAAACCTTCGAATGATGGACCAGGCGACCGCTCGTGAAGTAAGGGTCTACGCGAAGGAAGCCGCCGGCGCGCCCTGGTACGAAGTCGAGTCGCGCGATGCTCTCCCCCTGCATCCCAGCCTCAGAGCAATGGGGCGGCATTACTTCACCTGGTAATGTGAGGCACTCACCGAAGTTGCAGGATCAGTCCCGATACTTCACTGAGCAACCATAAGAACGCGTGTGCGGGTTAGCGACAGGTTTTCCCGACATTGCGGCGCCGAGCGCGTCGCTGACAAAGTTATCCGCGCCCTTCACGTCATCCAGGTCCGTCGAGGGCCGATCGTCGATCGCGCCAGAGTAGATGAGCTTTCCCTGCGGATCAATCACAAACATGTTGGGCGTGGTCTTCGCATTGTAGAGGCGGCCAAGCTTGCCCTCAGGATCGAGAAGAGCTGCTGTCGGCGAGGCGTGCATCTTCGCCATGTACTCATTCTCCTGCGACGGAGTGACGTAGCCTTCTTTCCCTTCGGCAGATGAGATCACCGTGAACCAGACCACTCCCTTTTCGGTCCACTGCTTCTGAAGCGCCTGCATGTTCCCGGACTCGTAGTGCTTGCGAGTGAAAGGACATCCCTGGTTGTGCCATTCGAGCACGACATATTTGCCTTTGTAGTGATCGAGTGAGTGAGCTTGCCCATGAGAGTCAGTTGCGGTGAATGCAGGAGCCGGCGCGTTCACGCGGGCGGTTTGCGCCTGTTCGCTGGTTGCGATTAAGGCAAACAAGAGCATGCTGGCAGAGAGGAATACGATGTGCAGGCAGGAGCGCATGGATGACCTCCTGAGGCGAGATGCTGCGCGACGGCGCAAGCTATTCAGAAGGTGAGCCCGAGCCCTCAGGGGCGGGTCGGGATCTCACTGCTGTTTGGACGACGACACAGCAGTTTGTGTTGACCCGTGCGTCAACCCTGCGAGGGCGTTCGTCACAATTCCGGGCGTGAGGACCTCAGGAAGAAGGCGCGGCTGGCTTTCTCCGGGAACGTAGAGCGCGTAGGTAGGGACGCCACTTCGGCCGAAACTGTTGAGAGTGCGCGTGATGTTGTCGTCGTAGCGGGTCCAGTCGGCCCGCATGAGGACGACATTGGCATCGGCGAAAGCCTTCTGCACTTCAGGCTTGCCCAGAGCGACGCGTTCGTTCACTTGGCAGCTCAAACACCAGCTCGCCGTGAAGTCGACGAAGACCGGACGCCCCTGCGATTGATAGCGGCTGACCGCATCGGCGGACCAGGGCTGCCATCCGGCGGACGATCCGGCCTGTGTCGGTGCTTGCTCTGAGACCGCGAGTTGCTTCGGAACGACGACCGAGGTCACCACCACAATCGCAAGGAATGCGACCGCAACTGCCGTGGCCCACCGCTTCGCCGGCCATCGCCCCAGAAACCATCCCGCAATCGCAAGCAGCAAAAAGCTGACAAGCAGCGCAGCCAGCAACATGGCCCCATAAGCATTCGCAATCACCCACGCCAGCCAGATCACCGTGCCAAAGATAGGCACAGACACAGCCTGCTTCAGCACCTCCATCCACGCGCCGGGCCGCGGCAAAATCCGCGTCCACGCGGGCTGAAGGGTCAGGGCCAAGTAAGGCGCGGCGAGTCCGAGCGCAAGCGCGGTAAAAACCGCAAAGGTGACGATGGCGGTCTGCGAGAGCGCATACCCCAGCGCAACTCCCATGAATGGCGCCGTGCACGGCGTAGCCACGATGACCGCCAGCACTCCCGTGAAGAAACTCCCCGTGTACCCCTGCTTCGCCGCAAGCGATCCGCCCGCGCTAGTCAAAGTCAGTCCAATTTCAAACTGCCCCGCCAGCGAAAGGCCAAGGAAAAAGAGCAGCGCCGCCATCAGCGAGAGGAAGACCGGCGACTGGAACTGAAATCCCCACCCAAGATGAGACCCCGCCGACCGCAAGCCAAGCAGCACGCCAACCAGAATCCAGAACGAGACCAGAATCCCGAGCGTATACACCAGTCCGTGAGTTCGAAGCTTGTGCTTCTCTTCCGCGCCGGACTGAAGCAGCGAGAGCCCCTTGATGAAGAGCACCGGGAAGACGCAGGGCATCAGGTTCAAAATCAGCCCGCCTAGAAACGCGAGGAAAGCGGCTTGAACGAGGCTAGTCTTTGCGGGTGTAGCGGGGCTGGCAGCGGCGGATCCAGGTGCGCTCGTCGTCGGTACTGAGCTGGTGTTTGCAACCGGTCCAGATTCGAGCGGGGCGGCTTTGGCAGGCTTCGGCGCGCCAGATGGAACAACCAGTTCATACGCACGATTCCCAGAGAGCAGAAGCAGTCCAGTGAGCTCTTTGGGATTCGCCGCGAGATTTTCGTCCTTCTTGAGCTCGAGCGTGAGGCCATTCGCAGTTGTCGTTACGGCCTGCGGCGCAGGGTTCGACAGAATGTCTGGCTTCGACGGAAAGAACGACGCTTCGGTTTCTCTCTGGCCAGTGATAACAGTGAGCCGGAAGCCGCTACTCGTCGGCACAAACCCGATCTTCAGACCTGCCGGCGGAGCTTGCGGAAGCCTATTCGCGAGGCGCGCCCATATCTGCTGATCGGGCTCAACCGTCCCGCCTCCCTGTCCGATCGGCCGCGTGATCTCGAGTTCAGTCTTTTCCGGAATGCAGCTGCCCCGGCAGACAAGCCAATCAACCTTGGCGTGGAGCGTTGCAGCACCGCCGGCAGAGTTACCGCTGACGTTGACCTGAAAGGGAAAGACGACTTCATCCTCGTACCCGAAATCCATCAGCGGCCCAAGTGGCAAACGCTTCGGAACCGGGTACAGAATCGCTCCTGCCGTAACTCCCGGCGGGAGAGACCACTTCATATGTGGCGGCTCACCCGCATCCCCCGGGTTCTTCCAGTAAACATGCCAGCCCGACTCCAGCTTGAAATAGAGACCAGCATTGTTCTGGCCGGGATGGAACTGCGCATCAGGCGCAATCAGTTGCACATGAACATGCGGCAGGTCAGCCGCACTCGACGCTCCAAACAGCGGAGCACCCGCGGCGAGCGCAAAAGCCACAGCGGCAATCGTTCGTAACAATCGCATCAGAAAAGAAGCCAAATCACTGCCTCGAGCGCGTTCAAGAGCATTCAGCCCGTCGTTCCCTAATCCCTATTCCCTAATCCCTACCCATTCGACGCCCACCAGCCCCGGTAAGTTACACATCGCGCAATGCACCATCCTCGGTGCTCACCCTACCCTCTGTGCGTGCTCGCGGAAGATGCACACATCCTGGACTGCCTTGATACCGGCCGATCTTGCACGCGACATGGCCTTATCGTTGATCACGTCTTCCTGCAGCCACAGGTACGGTATACCGAGCTTGATCGCCTCTTCCACGATGGGCGGGACTTTTTCAGAAGCGCGGAAGACGTCGACAAGGTCGATACCGCTGGAGCCTTCGGCCTTGATCGCAGCCTGCGCCGATTCGAGATCGGGATAAGCCTTGAGCCCGTGCACTTCCTTCAGCCTCGGATTAACCGGAAGCACGCGATAGCCCTGCATCACCAGGTAGCGGCCGATGTTGTGGCTTGCGCGCCACGGCTTATCGCTCATGCCCACCACGGCAATCGTCTGGGCCTTGCGAAGCATTTCGTCGATGAGGGCTGGATCGTTCATAGGGAAGGTGCCACTCTTTAGTTCTCAGTTAAGTTCACACATCGAGTTCGTCTTCGCCGGCGGCCGCTACGGCGGTGCCGCGGCGCTTGGCAAGCAGATATCCGCGCAGGAAGGGCTCGAGATACCCGCCGAGAACCTTGTCCACATCGCCTACTTCAACTTTCGTCCGATGATCCTTTGCGATGCGGTAGGGCTGCAACACATACGAGCGGATCTGGGAGCCGAAGTTAATGTCGAGCTTGGAATCTTCCAGCTTCTTTGACTCCGCGCGCTTCTTGTCGAGTTCATACTCATACAGCCGCGACCGCAGCATCTTCATCGCCTTCTCGCGGTTCTTGTGCTGTGAGCGCTCGTTCTGGCACTGCACAACGATGCCCGTGGGATTATGCGTAATCCGCACCGCGGAGTCCGTCGTGTTCACGTGCTGTCCACCCTTGCCGCCAGAGCGGTATGTATCGACGCGCAGGTCTTCCTGCTTGATATCGACCTGGATGGAGTCGTCGATCTCCGGCGAAACAAAGACCGAAGCAAACGACGTATGTCGCCGCTTGGCGGAGTCGAACGGCGAGATGCGAACCAGGCGATGGACTCCGCTCTCCCCGGCAAGCTGGCCGAAGGCGTACTCCCCGGCGATGGTAAAGGTGGCCGACTTGATTCCCGCCTCTTCCCCGTCCTGGTAATCGTTCATCTCCGTCTTAAAGCCCTGCTGCTCGGCCCAGCGCAGATACATGCGCATCAGCATCTCCGCCCAGTCCTGGCTCTCCGTGCCCCCCGCTCCGGGATGCACCGTAACGATAGCGTTCAGCGGATCAGTTTCGCCGGAGAGCATGGTACGCGCTTCCAGTTCTTCCGTGAATGTGGCGAGCGACTTGATGTCGCGCTCGAGATCGGCCAGAACATCCTCGCCTTCACGGGCGAGCTCAAAGTAGGCGTCTATATCGCTGGTCCGGCGAACAAGCTCCTCGTCCCTGGCCACAAGTTCTTCGAGGCGCTTCCGGTCGCGCATCAATGGCTGCGACGCGGCAGGGTTCGACCACATGGCCGGGTCTGCAAGCTTGGTTTCTATGTCACCTAGTTCCCTGCGCAGGCGAGCAGGGTCAAAGATACTCCCGCAGGTCGCGGACTTGATCGCGCACTGGAGCGTAGGCGTATTCGAGATCGCTTAATGCCACTTTGCTCTTATGACCTGACTTCGTTGGTGAGTTGGCAAGCCGGGCCGAAGAGCGCGGCTGCACTGAGTTGAGTATAACGAAACCAGCCGGGTGACCATCCGATGCAACTCGCCAATTCAGGAAGCTCTGCCCGGAATCGCCGCGGCCAGTTTTGCCAGAAGATCGTTGGGGTGAATCGGGCGCGCAAGCACCTCAAACTGATATCCAGCTGCTTCGGCAGGCTCAAGCAACTTCAGATTTCCGTAATGGCCCGTTGTGAGGAGGACGGGGCAATCTGGCCATCGCTGCTTCACCGCCATCGCCACCTCCACTCCGTTGACCCAGCCCATAACGATGTCGGCAAAGACAAGGTCAGGCCGAACCTCCTCAATTAGGGCGAGAGCCTGCTCTCCGCTGTAAGCTTTCAACGGGTAATAGCCGCTCTGGTCCAGAATCATGGCGAAGGTGTCAACGAACACGCGTTCGTCGTCGACAACAAGGACCATAGGGCGGGAATCGAGCTCGGGCCTCTCAAATTGGACCGGCTGAGGTATTTCGTACGTTGGGGACGAATCTCGCATCTTCCCCGAGATGCGACGCAGTAGGTCGCCAATCTTCTTCATCCACGCATCCTGGCGCATCGGCTTCTTCTGGGTGAGCTGCCGCCATCCGGGGTGGGAAATGGCAACTCTTGCTCTCAAGATCTCGATAGCCGGCGATTGGATAAGTGACTGTATTCGTTCGATTGCGCCGGAGCTTCCAATCAGCCTCTCATTCTGAGCGCACGGGGCCCCACGCGCTTTCTTCAGCGTGCGGGTGGTAAGCGAAGAATCTGCTTCTGCTTCGCTCAAAATGGCTCAAAGTCCGAGTCGCCGGTGACCCACCCGCAACGGACCTCACACTAACCGATACCGTGCGTGCGCGTCACCAAGCGCCAGTGTGCGCAGGATCATCATGTCCAGCGTGCCTTTGGGTGGTTCATATGCATCCCGTCACCAATGCCTTGACTATCTACAATCCGAGTTGTAGATAATCTAGGCATGCCGAAGGCAAGCGCTTCCATCCTTCGTCGAGCGTAGAACAGCAGTTCTTCATAATTGGAGGGATCCATGCGCATCGTGGCACGAATCCGAATGGCGCTGACTTCTTTTTTGCGACGTGATCGCGTCTCCCTGCTCCTTGATGACGAGATTCGCTACCATCTTGAACGCCAGGTGGACGAGAACATTGCAGAGGGAATGTCTCCAGAAGACGCTCGCACGGCGGCGCTCCGGCAATTTGGAAATCCCACCCTGCTTCGTGATCAGACTCGTGCAACCTGGCACTGGAACTCGCTCGAATTGCTCCTGCAGGATATGCGCTATGGCGCGCGTGCGCTAACCCGCACCCCCGGATTTTTCGCGATTGCGATAGTCATCATTGCTCTTGGAATCGGCTCCAACATCGCTCTCTTCGCTGTGTTGCGAGGAGTGCTGCTCAGTCCTCTGCCATACGGTCAGCCCGAGCAACTCTACTCGATCTATGAAAGCAACGCTCACAGCGATGGCATCGCCAAGTTTCTTCCCGTCGCTGGTGGAGTCTTCACGGAATGGCAAAAGGCTGCGCAAGGAAGCAGTGAGATGGCCGCGATTTCTCCATTTCAGACATACAACGTCTCCTCAGAAGCCGGGAAGCTGCCAGAGAAGATTGATGCAGGCTGGTGTTCCTGGAACTTTTTCTCAATCCTCAGGGTTAATCCTCAGTTGGGCCGAACGTTTGTCGAAGCCGATGATCAGCCCGATTCCGATCCCACAGTGATCCTTTCGGCAAGATTCTGGCAGCGCCGTTATAACGGCGACCCGAGCATTGTTGGCAAACGAATCTGGCTCAATGCAAAGCCCTATATGGTGATTGGCATTCTTCCTTCTTCCTTCGTTTACTCTGGCGCGTTTGGCGGCAACACGATTCAAGTTTGGACTCCTCTTCGGCACGAGGAGTCGGAAATGATGCTCACCACTTTCGAGATGCATGATTTGCTCGTAATCACGCGCCTGTACAAAGAAACCAGTCTCGGTGCCTTGCTCGACCGCCTAAACGCGGTTCAGAATCGCATTTGGAAGGCGCACCCCCATGCCCACGACGCAGTCAGCGGTCGAACGCTCCTTGATGACAGTGTGCACGACTACAAGACCCCACTCCATATGCTGTTTGCGGCCACCGGATGCGTACTGCTTATTGCGTGTCTGAATGTGGCGAGCCTGTTAGTAGCCCGTGCCGCGTCCCGAAGAAGAGACTTGGCAATACGCAGCGCTCTCGGTGGAGGCTGGACGCGG
>DATJEO010000091.1:0-4618 GCA_035496515.1 Occallatibacter sp. | reverse complement strand
CTTGACGCCGGTGAAGTGGAATTGTGCGCCGCGGTGGGCGAGTGCGGGTTCGACGAGATCGTATTTTCCGGCGGAGACTCCGCCGGAGATGAGAAGCATATCAGCCTTGACGGTTTCAGTCAGGGCCGCGTTTAAGGCTTCCGCCGTGTCGGCGGCGGTGGGAAGCACGAGCGGTTCAGCGCCGAATTTGCAGACGAGAGCAGCGAGCATTGAAGCGTTGGAGTTGCGGATTTTGCCGGGGCCGGGGGTGGATTCGATTGGAACGAGTTCGTCGCCCGTGGTGAGGATGGCGACGCAGGGGCGGCGGAAGACTTCAACAGTGGAGTAACCGCAGGAAGCGGCCAGGGCGATCTGAGCAGCATCGAGTTTCATTGCGGGGCCCAGGATTTGATCGCCACGGCGGGCTTGTGCTCCTTGCGGAACGAGGTTGTCGCCGGGTGCGATGGTGCGTGAGGGAGCGAGTTGGATCTTGTTGCCGGATTTCGCGACGTGTTCGAGCATGACGACACAGTCAGCTTCGGGAGGAACGGGCGCGCCGGTCATGATCTCCCATGCGGATGCTGAAGGGAGCGGTCCTGCAGGGGGCTCGCCGGCGTGTGTTGATCCCGCGATTGGAAGTGACATGCGCGACGAGGCCTCAGCGGCGCGGCATGCGTAGCCATCGCGCGTGGAGCGAGGGAAGGGCGGCTGATCGTCGTCGGCGAAGAGAGGGGCTGCGAGTATTCGTCCAGATGCGAACGCGAGATCGACCTGTTCGCTGACCGGGGTTTGCTCCAAGATTGTGCGTGCGTGGCGGGCGACGAAGGAGGCGGCCTGCTCGTAGCTAAGGAGATCGGAGGACATGGACAGATTGTAGGAAGGCAGGGACGAGGGGACAAGGAGACAAGATGAACGAGGTTACTGGAAAAAGTAAAGGCGCGTCCGGTGAAGGGCGCGCCTCTTGGTGTGAAGGAAGATTTACTTCTTGCCGGCTTTGTAGGTGGAGTTGACCTTCTGTCCGGCGGAGTCGAGGATGCCCTTGACGTCGGCAGAGTAGGGGCCGGTGGGATCGAGTTCGAGGTACTTCTGGTAGGCTTCGCCGCAGCCCGGAGGCAGGACGATGCGGGACGTCTTGGGATCGACCGTGGCCTTGCTGATGAGCGCTTGGCCCTTGAGGTAGTAGGGAATCGGATCCTGTGCGTTGGCGGCGATCGCCTTGTCCGCCGCTGCAGCCTGGCCATCCGTGTTGCCGGCCTGGGAGAAGATCACGGCTTCGTTCTTGTAATAGAAGGCGGCCTTCGTCGGGTCGGCTTTTGCTGCAGCATCATAGGCTGCCTGAGCCTGATCTGCTTTGTTGGTCCGGGCGTAGATTTCACCGAGGCCGGCGTTGACCAATCCCTGGATGTCGGGACGGGGCTTCTTCGAGGCGGCGTCGAGTTCGAGAGCCTTCTTATACGAGGTCTCGGCTTCGTCGTACTTTTTCAGACCCATCTGGCCCTGGCCGAGGTATGCCCAGAGGACGGACTCCTGCGGACGAAGCTGGGTGTCCTTGGACATCAGAGTGACGACGTCGGTGTACTTCGCGGTCCTGATTTCGTTTTCCTTTGCCGCGACATCTGTTTTGGAAGCGGAGGCGCCGAGTTGCTGAACTGCGGCGGCGTGCGCGGTATCGGCATCGTGAATGTCGCCGGTTACGGTCTTCAAGTCAGCGTTGAGATTCTTGATGACCGCATTTGCCTTAAGAGCTTCGGAATTGTGCTTCTTCATCTCTTCGAGCTGCTTGCGTGTCTCTTCAGGCAGAGTCTTTACGTACTCTTCGCGCGACATGTCATCGTCGGCTGCGGTGTCCTGGCCAGCAACGATCTTGATGTTATCGATCTTGTCAGCATCCTTATCAGGCGGCATTCCGGGGGTGCGGTAGACGAGCGTGTAAGTGCCGGGAGCTGCGGAGCCGGAGTAGTCGCCGTTTGCGTCTACGGGAAAGCTGACGATTTCTTTCGTTCCCTGATTGAGGCTGACGGTACCGCCGGACTGGGGTGCCCCGGTGGGATTTGTAATTTTGCCATGGATCTTGCCTGTCGGCTGGCCGGCGGTCTGGCCATTGGCGGGCGCGGGCGCGGGAGTCTGGGCGAGCGCGGGCATCACGGCAAAAGCCAGCAGTCCAATCCAGAGCGAAATCGTGCGTTTCATGTTCTTCTCCTTGGGAGCTTGTGCGAGCGGCAAGGCTCGCGCTCTCGATCGAAATGTTTCTGTGTACGTGTCAGACATCACTAATCAAAGAAACCCGGTAGTCGTCTGTTAGATGCGCCTCGGGTGGTCAGCTGAGGCCGGTGACGAACCGATCGCGAAAACCGAACCAGGGGCACATCGGACCTGACATCGATAAAGCCTATTTTGAGCGACTGCGAAAGCAGGTGCGCTCTTCCCGGCACGACCCAAGGTAAATCCAATGGATGCCTCAGCACAAGACCGGGAGAGCTAGCGGCCGGAATGTGACGCCGGGATCCCGCCATTTGATGTTAGTTTGACGGCAGCAAGGGCAGTTGTGGTCTACATCACAGCCTAGAATATGGTGATGGGGATGACGATTCGACCGGCTGTGGCCGAGGATGTTCCGCAGATTCTGGCATTTATTCGAGCGCTGGCGGAGTACGAGCGGGAGCCGAATGCGGTAGTAGCAACGGAGGCGGATCTGCTGCGGGATGGGTTTGGGCCAAATCCCTACTTCTGGTGCCTGATCGCCGAGCAGGGCGGAGAGCCGGCTGGGTTTGCGCTTTGTTTTTACAGCTACTCGACCTGGCTGGGGCGGCCCGGGGTTTACCTGGAGGATTTGTTTGTGCTCCCGAAGTTCCGGGGATTGGGGATCGGCAAGGCACTTATGCAGCGGGTTGCGGGAGTCGCGGTGGAGCGGGAGTGCCCGCGGCTGGCGTGGGAGGTGCTGGACTGGAACACGCCTGCGGTGGAGTTCTATTCGGCTATGGGGGCGGAATTTCTGGATACATGGCGGAATGTGAGGGTATCTGGAGAAGCGCTGAAGAGACTGGCGGCTCAGTGATGACGTCCCAGCGATTTGTAAGACGACCGCAAATTGATGAGGCACGAGGGATATTTCATGAGGCCGTGATTAGGTATCCCGGATGCCCAAAAGTGAGTCACCTGGGGCACCCACTTATCGTCCCGGAAGCGGAAGGTGGGCAGGAGCGGTGATGATTCGGGTGATTGGGGGCGGACTGGCGGGGCCGGAGGCGGCTCTGACAGCAGCGCGACTGGGATGCCGGGTGGATCTCTACGAGATGCGCGCCATGGTCGGTGGGCAGCCGCGATTGACGCCGGCGCACCAGACGATCGAGTTTGGGGAACTGGTCTGTTCGAACTCCCTGAAGAGCGAATCGCCGAACACAGCTCCATGGCTGCTGAAGCAGGAGATGCGGCATGCCGGTTCTGCACTGTTGCGAATTGCTGATGAAACCGCGGTGCCGGCGGGACATGCCCTGGCGGTGGATCGTGTGGAATTTTCTCGACGCATCGCTGAGGAGGTTGCTGCGGAACAGCGGATACGAGTAATTCGTGAAGAGGTTACGAGCCTTGATCCGGGGAAGTATGCAATCACGATCGTGGCGACGGGACCCCTTACTTCGGACGCGCTGAGCGAAGACATCCGGCGATTGACTGGATCGCAACATCTCTCGTTTTACGATTCGATTTCGCCGATCGTGGAAGCGGAGTCGATCAACATGGAACGCGTGTACTTCAAGGCGCGATATGACAAGGGCACGGCGGATTACATCAATTGCCCAATGGCGCGCGAGGAGTATGACAAGCTCTATGAAGCGCTGATCGCGGCGGAGCCGGCGGAGAGCAAAGCCTGGGAGAACTGCAATTACTTTGAGAGCTGTCTGCCCATCGAGGAACTGGCAAGGCGCGGCAAGGACACGTTGCGGTACGGCCCGATGAAGCCGAAAGGGTTGCGCGATCCGCGAACGGAGCGGGAGCCGTGGGCAGTGGTCCAGTTGCGCAAAGAGAATGTGCGAGCGGACAGCTATAACCTGGTTGGATTTCAGAATCACCTGAAGTACGGAGAGCAAGCGAGGGTGCTGCGGCTGATACCGGGGCTTGAGAATGCGAAATTCCTGCGCTATGGACAGATTCACCGGAACACCTATATCTGCGCACCGGCGCTGCTGGACGAGCTACTTCGCCTGAAGAGTGAGCCAAAGATTTTGTTTGCGGGGCAGATCTCAGGAGTGGAGGGTTACACAGAGTCGATAGCTACGGGGATGCTGGCTGGTATCTATGCGGCATCGATCGCGAACGACGTGGAGCCAAGTCCGGTGCCGCGTGGAACTGCGCTGGGTTCTCTGGTGCACTACATCACGCATGCGGAGGCGAAGGGATTCCAGCCGGCGAATATCACGTTCGATCTGCTGGTTCCTCTGGAGGAAGCGGTGCGCCGAAAAGTACGGGACAAGAAAGAACGGCACCGGATGCAGTGCGAGAGGGCACTGGAGGAATTCGATCACTGGTGGAGTTCCCACATTTCAGAGGTCAGATGTGGGGCACCCGATGTGTCCAAGTGAGACACTCTCTGGGGCAGCCGACGGGGTGTGGAGCGACTGGCGGAACGGCGTTATCCTTTCCT
>DATJEO010000090.1:0-3920 GCA_035496515.1 Occallatibacter sp. | reverse complement strand
CAGCTTCAGCCCTTCGCCACAGAAGAAGCCGAGCGCTCAGCATATCGAGAGGAACTCAATCAGCTCTCCGAATATGTATCGATGGGCGAAGGCATCTAGTCCCAACGCAGGGCGCTCTCTAGCCCCGCCCGAGAAAGCGCATGATGTTCGCCGGCGCCCGCCCCTCTCGCAACTCACCCGCCATAAACTCCATATAAGGTCCGATGTGCTTGAAGAAGTGCTTGTACCCCGCGCAAAGATAGTTCAGCCCCGGCTCGCCCTCCGGTGTCGTCAGGAACCGATGCTTCGGGCACTCGCCATTACATGCGAATCTCACCTCACAGCTCCGGCACATCTTCGGCAGTGACTCCAGCTTCGCCTGCCCAAAAGCCTTCTGCTCCGGCAAATCGATCAGCTTCTCCAATGCCGTCTCCATGATGTTGCCCAGCCTGTTTTCCGGGTAGACATAGTGATCGCAGGAGTAAAGATCGCCCGTGTGCTCCATCGCCAGCGCCGAACCGCAGGTTCTGCGAAACACGCATAGGCTCGCCTCCATCCCCATCCAGCTCTCCAGCGCGACATCGAACAGCTGCACAAACACGCGCCCGACATCCTTCTTCACCCACTCATCGAAAATCCGAGAAAGAAATCTTCCGTACGCATCCGGCTCCACCGACCACTCCGTCACCTTTGCCGTGTCTGCAAATGACGGCTTGATCAGAACCAGCTCATTTCCGCCCGAGTCCGCCGCCTTACGCTCCACGATTGGAATGAACTGAATGAAGCCACTCCCAATCTCCTTCAGAAACCGGTAGACCTCCACCGGATATTCCGAATTCCTTCTATGCACCACCGTTAGGGTGTTGAAGTCCACCCCGTGCTGCTTCAGCTTCGCGATTCCGCGTATCACCCGGTCAAATGTCGGAGCCTGTCCCTTATCTATGCGATAGCAGTCATGCAGTTCTCGCGGTCCGTCGATCGAAACACCAACCAGAAACCCGTGCTCAGTGAGAAACTCGCCCCAGGCATCATCGATCAGCACTCCATTCGTCTGCAGCGCATTGGCAATCCTCTTTCCGCATGCAAACTTCCGCTGCAACTCCACGACTCTGCGGAAAAACTCCAGGCCCAGCAACGTCGGCTCTCCGCCCTGCCACGCGAAGTGAACCTCGTCGCCCGGCTGCGCTGCGATGTACTCCTTCACATACCGCTCCAGTACCTCGCCTGACATCTCCCACTTCTTTGTTCCCGGATACAGCTTCTCCTTTTCGAGATAGAAGCAGTACTTGCAATCGAGATTGCAGATCGGCCCGATCGGCTTCGTCATGATGTGAAAAGGGGAATGCGCCATCGCCGCCTCTACTGGCTTCCGATCATACGCGCTCACGTCTATGTGCGATTCGTCGTTGACCCGGCACGGCTCACCGATTTATTACTGCCTTGCCCGGAAAGAGGATCATGGAGACTCGCCGAACCGTTCTCAAATACATCGCAGGCACCGCGGCCTCAGCAGCCTGTGGCATCGACTCTCTCGAAGTCTTTGCCCGCGGGATCGGCGATCAGGCCACTTCATCCCAGAAGCCCAACATCGTCTGCTTCGTCGGCGAGGGCCTGCGCTGGGATGAATTCTCGTCAGCGGGAAACAAGATCCTTCACACGCCCAACATGGATCGCATCGGCAGCGAAGGCTGCACCTTCCGCAACGCATTCGCCGTCAATGCACTCTGCCTTCCCTCGCGCGCAACGATGCTCACAGGCATGTACTCACATACCACCGGCGCTGTGTCCAACGTTGCAGGCAAGATCCCTCCTCGGTTCCCGCTCGTCTCTGATCTTCTGCAGAAGGCCGGATACGAAACAGCCTTCCTCGGCAAGTCCCACATTGAAGGCGCGCTCATGGAGCACAACTGGGACTACTACTTCGGCTTCGTTGGCCAGGCAGACTACTACCGGCCCGTCATTACCGAAGGCGTGCGCGGAAACTACGGCAAGGCGAAACTCTACGAAGGCCAGTACGTCGACACCCTGCTCACAGAGAAAGCAGTAGCGTGGCTCAAGCAGGAGCGCACCAAGCCTTTCTGTCTTTTCCTCTGGTTCTATGCGCCTCACGCGCCGTTCTATCGTCCTAAGGACATGGTCAACGACTTCAACGGCGTGCCGATCCCCAAGCCCGCAACCTTCGACGAAGACCAGAAGAACTACCCCGGCAAGCCTCGATCCGTAGCTGAGGCAGACAACAAAATCGGCTACTCCGAAGTCTTCAACGACGATCCGCGCTCGCTAGAAGAGCTGGTCAAGGATCACTACGCCGGTGTGCAGGATAACGACCGGAACGTCGGCGCAATCTGGCAGGAGCTCGAACGCCAGAAGGCCACCGACAACACCGCCATCCTGCTCAGCTCAGATCACGGCTTCTTCCTCGGCGAACACCACTTCTACGACAAGCGCCTGATGTACGAGCCGTCGATCCGTGTCCCCATGATGCTGCGCTATCCCGGCAAGGTGAAGTCAGGTGCAAGCAGCGACGACATGGTCCTCAACCTCGACATGGCTCCCACTCTGCTCGAGATCGCCGGCCTCTCCGTCCCCGCTGACATGCAGGGCAAAAGCTTCCTCTCCCTTGCCGAAGGCAAGCAGGACCCACACTGGCGCAAAGACTGGCTCTACGAGTTCTACGAGTACCCCGGCTTCGAGAATGTTCGCCCCTCACGCGGCGTGCGCACCGAACGGTACAAGCTCATCCATTACTTCCTTGAACCGGAAGAGTGGGAGCTCTACGATCTGCAAACTGATCCCGATGAGGCCAACAATCTCTATGGCAAGCCGGGATCGGAAGAGATCACAAAGCATCTCAAGGAACGACTGCAGGCGCTCCGGACTCAAACCGGCGACACGTACGTGTACAAGCCCACCGGTATCCCTAAGCACTGGACCGTCGGCACCACCACCGAATCAGGCCTGACCAGAACTAATCCGAAGTAGTCGGAACGCGCCCGGCGGTCTGTTCAGTGCACATCCACTGCCCGATCGCCCTCATACTCCATAATGTGGAAGTATGCCTCCCACCCTGTCCAGGACACGGGTGCCGGCATCTTCGACATCGGATCTCTCAGGTGATCCTCATACGCCTGCACCAGCTCGCGCGTCCGGTAGACGCCGGTAAGCCAGTCGCCGCGATACCAGTTCTTCCACTTGCCGTACTCCGCCAGTTTCATCGACGCCTGAATCGCCTCCAGCGAGACGTTCGCTTCATGCGCCTCCAGCTCCGCCTTCTGCGTGTCTCCCGCCTCATCATCTTGTAGCGCCTGCGCAATCAGCATTAGCGCCCGGTTGCTCTCGCGATTGATCGTGATCATCGTCAGCACCGCCGCCTGGTAGTAGTCGCGCCGCTCCGCTGCAACCAGCACCTTCGCCGCCAGCGCATCCTGCCACACCGCATCCCACCGCGCTTGCGCCTCTTCGCACTCCTTGATGTCACGAACCAGCAACGCCCTCTTTTGCTCGGCGGACATCTCAGGAACCAGTCGTGGTGCCGTCCACTTCGGCGACTGGCTGGGAATGTTCGCGACTTGCCCCTCGCTCAGCCGGTCGAGCAGCAACCGCCGAATCTCCGTGTGATAATGCTGATCGCCGTTCTCCCGTGGCACTCTGCTGTACTCCGGCCGTGGCGGCGGCGCATTCCCCGCTGACGTCAGCCCCGGCCCTGGTTCATTCCGGCGCATCGACGGCGCAGCGAAATATTCTCGGTAGACAGCAGCCACCGCATCCGCCGCCTTCGCTCCAAATTCCTCCGAAGCCCATTGCTTGTAGTACGCAATGTCCTCATCCTGTCCAGCGGGCACTCCGCCCCACGCCGCATCCATCACCGCACGCGTCGTCATGGCCACTGGCCGGATGTCGCTGGTGTTCACCAGAAAGTAGTCCGTCGCACCGGCCTTGAT
>DATJEO010000089.1:0-7310 GCA_035496515.1 Occallatibacter sp. | reverse complement strand
GAGGATGAGGAATCGCTCAAGCTGAAGTGTCAGTACATCCGCTCGCAGAAGCTGGGCGGCATCATGTTCTGGGAATACTTCGGCGACTCCAATGGCAAACTTCTGCAAACTATCAACGGCGAACTCCACAAACCCTGAAGCTCCGGAGCCGTGACAAAGAGACGCGTGCCTCATTTACGCCGTCCCGGCATCACCGAGGGTCATTCCAACCACAGCGGAGCGGAGTAGAGGAACTCGAAGTTGCTTTTTCACCTTGCCCGGCACCTCGAACACTCCCTCGTCTCAAGGCTGAAGTTCTCGGAGGTGGGAAGTCATGATCTAACATCGCTAACACGGTCAAATCGAATGATGGACTTCGATTATGTGGTCGCCCCAATGCTGATCGTGATCGGCGCTGCCATTGTCGTCTTTCTAGTGATGAGGAGACTCCAATCGCTACGAGCAAAGAGGACCGCACCGGCGCGTCAATTGTTTCAGCGAGTCACGCTCATAGCCATCGCTGCGATCACCTTGTTAGCTGCAGGCAGCAGCGGAATAAACGCCGTCCTGCTACAACTCGATCGGCGCGAACTGCCTGGCAGCATCCACATGGTTCACGGTCGGAAAATGCGGATCAATTGCATTGGTCAAGGCTCGCCGACTGTCGTGCTTGAAGCCGGAGGCGGTAATGATGGTCTTAACTGGGGCGGAGTTCAGCCGGTGCTGGCCAGGACAACGCGGGTTTGCTCCTATGATCGCGCCGGTTACGGCGGGAGCGACGCCGCCCCTCCTCCACGGGACGCGGATCACATCGCTGAGGACTTGCACGAACTGTTGCATGCAGCGGGAGTTCAGTTTCCTGTCGTCTTGATGGGCCACTCGATTGGTGGACTCTTCATTCGTGACTATGCGAGTCACTATCCGACCGAGGTTGCGGGTCTGATCTTCGAAGATAGTTCGTCGCCCGCGCAATTCCGCAACCCGGTGTGGCTAGCCTACAACAGATCAAGGACAGGCATAGATTTCGAAAACATCCTGAACAGGATAGTGTTCATCCTGGGCGTTCCACGCTTGCTTGGGGAGTGCTCGAAAAGCGGGCCTCCGGGATTCGGCTCCGCGGCCGCGACCTACTACTCTCAGGACCGTTGCCATGAACCATTTGCCACGATGAGCAGTGAATCTGACTATGATCTCTCAGCGAATGAGACTCTTTCGGACGTGCCCTTCGGTTCGACTCCGATTCTGATCTTTTCGCATGATTCCGCGGCGCAGGATCCCGATAATCACATGCCGGACCTGGAACGAGCCTCGGACCAAATGGCCGAGGATCTCAAGAAACTCTCTACCCGGAGTCGTCGGATTATCGCGAAGAAGAGCGGGCATTTTGTGCATTTTGATCGAATGGATCTGATCGACAAAGAAGTCCCATCGTTCATCCGACAGATACGAGGGAATGCACCTTCTCCAGAGTGGGGGACAACGGTGGAGGAGTAGCGCGAATCTCAGGCAGCGTCACCAGTCGTCTTGATGTAGATCTTTTCAGTCTCGAATCGTCGACTCAGACCTGTGTAGAATCCTCGGCCGCCCCTCATTCTCCTGCAAACCTCACCCCCAACCCCCTCCGCGCCTCTTCTAACAATCGCGCCATTCCGATCGAAAGCTCATGCGAAATCACCGGGCTATCGCGCCGCTGTTCCCGGATCAGCCCGCAGAAATGCTCCGTCTCATAATTGAACCCGCCCGCTGTGTACGGCTCTTCCAACTCAACCACGCGCCCATCGATGTAGTGCACTGTAGCTCGCGCGGGGTTCCACCAGTTGGCGCGGAGGAGGAGGAATCCCAGAGGCGCAGACAGCAACGCGTCTCCGTGACTCAGCAGATCGATCCCGGTATGCAGCTGCGCCATTCCGCGTTCGTGTTCGGTCTGGAAGATCGCGAAGGTGTCCACGCCCGCAGCATTCACTCGTCCCATCGTCTGCACGCGCTTCAGCGAGCCAAGCCAGTCCAGAGCCAGAAACGCCTCATACGGCCCGATTCCCAGAATTCCTCCGCCGCCCAGCTCGCGAAAGTGGAGCGGATAATCCGGCCCAATTGAAGAATCGCAGTGTCCCGCCCGCACGAACCCCACCGGCCCGATCGGATCCGACTCCAGATATTGCCGTAATCGACGATAGAGCGGAAAGAAAGGCGGCTTCATCGCCTCCATGAACAGCCGGTCGTGCGCACGCGCCCCCGCAATCACGCGCTCAACTTGCCGCAGATTCAGGGCCGCCGGCTTCTCGCACAACACATGCTTCCCAGCCTCGATCGCCGCGATGCAAAACTCCGCATGAGTGTCGGGATGTGTAGCTACATAAACCGCATCCACATCCGAAGAGAGCAGGGAATCGAGGGTTGCAGCAATCATCGAAATCGAGAACTTAGCCGCGTAACCAGCGGCCCGCTCCGCGTTCCGTCCCCACACCGCCGCGATCTCCGCACCTTCGACGGCCGCAATACCCTCGGCAAAGCGTGACGCAGCCCGCCCCGGCCCAATCACCCCAAATCGGATCAACCGAATCCCATTCGCAGTCATGGGACTATCGCAGCAGGTCTTCGAGAGTCGTGCTCAGGTCCGTCTTCTCATCGCGGTACTTCACGATCACCGGCGCATACAGCGACAAATTCCACTCGGCAGCCTTCGGGTGTCCCTTGCCCGCGCCCACCGCCCGCGATCCCGGCACCACCACCGCCTTCTCGGGAATAATCAGCGGCATCTCCGGCGTCGCCCGAATCGTCTCGCCCTTCACCAGGTCGAACACCGGCGTTCCCCGCGTCAGAATTGTCCCCGGCGCCAGCACCGCCCCGGCGCGCACAATCGTCCCTTCATAGACGCCGCAGTTGCCGCCCACCATCGCGTCGTCCTCAACGATCACGGGACTCGCGTTGATCGGCTCCAGCACGCCGCCAATCTGTGCCGCCGCGCTCAGATGCACCCGCTTTCCAATCTGCGCGCACGACCCTACCAGCGCATGCGAGTCCACCATCGTCCCCTCATCCACCCACGCCCCCGCGTTGATGTACATCGGCGGCATGCACACCACTCCCCGTGCCACATATGCACCCGCTCGAATCGAAGACCCGCCCGGCACCACCCGCACTCCGTCCTCCGCCGTAAACAGCCGCACCGGATACGTATGCTTGTCCACAAACGAGAGCCCTGCCCCCGCCAGATCGTGCAGCGCCCCCAGCCGAAAGCCCAATAGAATTCCCTTTTTCACCCACGCATTCACGCGCCACCCGGTCACCGACTTCTCATCGGGCGATGCCGAGCGGATCAGCCCTCTTTCGAGAGCATCGCGAAGTTCGAGAAAGGCCGCCATCGCAGCCGGATCGGAATTCGCCGCTGCCCCCGCCGCAAAATAAGCCTCGATTGCTTTTTCAAGCTGAAGGATATCCATATCTTGATCGAGTCTATCGAATAGAGCGACCAGGCCTCTGACAACGTTTCCATCCTCAAAAAGAAGAACGGCGCCCAGTCTTGACTGGCGCCGTTTGCGAGGAGAATAAGCTGGGCCCGGAACTATGCAGCCGAAACGGGTGACACCTTGGTGCGCGTGCGCGGCGCCACGGAAACCGGCTGCAACTGGAACGAGTTATCCGCCGCGGGAATCATCGACAGCGGAACCGTACGGTTCGCCGTCCCGTGCAGATTCTTCGATTCCAGCCAGGCACACAGCCGGGGATCGTAAATATCAGGTTTACCTTGCCAGAAGTCAGGCCGTAATCCGCACTGAATGCGGAGGTGCCCCAGCTGCAGTTCGATGTTTTTCGTCCCTTTCGGGAAGTACCGGCGCACGTTATTCGATCCCACGTGCAATCCGGTCACACCATGACCCTTGCTCTGCGTTTTGACCACCATAAGCTACCTGCTCTTCCAATCGGTTGAGAGTTGGATCCACAACAGCCAAACCACTAACGAAAAGCCGATCCAGTCATCCCTCAATGGGAAAAACCGACCCGAGGAGGTTCAGACTGGGCAGCACTTGAAAACTGCCGAACTACTGAGGACCCCACTGCTTTATCAACTGTGTTTTGTTTTGACCGTGCTCTCGTGGGTGCGGCTTACAACCAGGCAGTTGCGCACCTTTACATTGACCATGGATGCCGGAGGCGGATGTGCAGGTTGTTTATCAGACAAAAAATTGTGAACAAATTGTCGTATGCTGCGGGAGGTTCCAGGGGGTGCGACGTTCTGACGGGCTAAGCCATTGACCGGCAATGTTATTGTGTCACCAAAATAAACGGACACCCTTTGAAACTGGGTAGTTCTGCTTCGTCACACGGCTCGCATACACTGAAATGTTCTCAACTTAGATCCCCAATCAGTGCCGCAGCTTGTGGAGTCAGATTTGGCGAAGACGTATTTAAAGGAATTTAGCCGGTTAGCAGTCATTTTCATGCTCCTGCACGTCACGGCCGGTGCAGCAGAACGTTTTGACGCCGATGCCGTCCGCCTGAACAACCGCGGCGTGGCTCTCATGGGTCAACAGTTCACTGAGAAAGCCCAGGAGGCCTTCGCACAAGCCTTCCAAAAAGACCCCAGGCTCGCGCAAGCCGCTGTCAACGAGGGCATTGCCCTCATGACTCTGCAGAAAATCGACGAGGCAAAAGTAGCGCTGAAGAAGGCGATCGCCCTCGATCCAAACAATCCTCAAGCCTGGTACAACCTGGGCCTCGCCCAGCATGCCAACAACGAACTTGACGATGCCCTCAAGAGCTTCCAGACGGCAGTAAAACTTGACCCCCGCGACGTCGACTCCTACTACTTCGAAGGAGTCTGCTATCGCGAGCTCAAGCAGTTCGACAAAGCCATCGAAGTTCTGAAGAAGGCCCTGAGCATTCAGCCCCTCCACGCATCCTCCGAGTTCGCACTCGCCCGCGCATTGCAGGCCACCGGCGACAAAGAAGCTGCCAAGGAGCACTTCAAGCTCTTCCAGCACATGACCAGCACCAAGATCTCCGCGGCTATCGGACTCGCCTACGGAGAGCAGGGCCGCTACTCAACAGTCACTGCGGTTGAGGAGCCGCAGGCGCGCCAGCAAACCATGATTCCCCTCAAGCTGGTTCCGCAGCCGATGCTCGCGGGCAAAGTGAAGATGGCGCCCACAAGCGGCGGTGCCTGCATGCTCGATGTGACGGGTTCCGGGCAGATGGATCTTGTCCTGATGTCCAGTCCCCAGGCGATCCGCGTTCTGCACCGCGAAAGCGATGGCAGCTTCAAAGATATGGATACGGCGGCGGCAGGGCTGACCCTGAGCGGAGCAGGCGTCGCCTGCGCTGTGGGAGACTACGACTCCGACAATCTCAACGACCTCGCTGTCGCCACCGACAATGGAATCCACCTGTTCCGCAATCTCGGCAAAGGCAAGTTTCAGGATGTAACGGCCGAGGCCGGTCTCACCCCGCGCAATCATCCCACTGGCATCACTTATATTGACTTCGACCATGACGGCGATCTCGACCTGTTCGTGACTGGCTCTCCGCTGAAAGCCGGCGACCAGTCGAACGTCCTCTGGCGCAATAACGGCAACAAGACATTCACAGAGTGGACAGAGCAGGCCGGCCTCGGCGGCACAGGCAAAACTGCATCCGCCATCCTCACCGATTTCAACAACGACCGTGCAGTCGACTTCGCCGTTACCGGAGACAGCCCCGGCCCGGTTCTCTTCGTCAATCCACGCGAAGGCAAATATCCCCAGCAGCCTCTCTACGACGCAAAGCTCCCCGCCACCGACGGCATCGCGGTCTTCGATTTCAATAAAGATGGCTGGATGGACATCGCTGTCACCCATGACGGTGCTCCCGCTCTGACGCTTTGGCGCAATGTAGCCGGTCCGCAGAACGCCAGCCGGCGATTCGAACGCGTGCAGTTGCCGCTCAGCGGAGCCACGCGCGGTTGGGGCCTCACTCCCGTCGACATCGATAACGACGGCTTTGTCGATCTCGGCGCCATCGTAGAAACCGCTGCCGGTCCCCGAGTCAAGGTCTTCCGTAACAAGGGCGACGGTGGCTTCGAAGATGTTTCGCGCACACTTGGTCTCGACTCTTTGACACTCACAGCGCCGCGCGGCCTCATCGCCGCGGATATCGACGGCGATGGCGCGCCGGACCTCGTCGTGACGCAGCTCAACGCCGCACCCATCCTGCTTCACAATCAAGGCGCCAACAAGAACCACTTTGTGCGCCTCGATCTGGGCGGCTATGCCGACAACAAGACCGCGCTCGGCTCAAAGGTCGAGATCTTCGCAAACGGTCAGTGGCAGAAATGGGAACTCGCGGGTGCCTCAGGTCTCGCAACGCAAGCTCCGCCGCAACTCCTCGTTGGTCTCGGTCAGGCGGACCATATCGACCTGCTGCGCATTCTCTGGCCGACAGGCATCCTTCAGGACGAAATCGATCTTCCGCATACTCCGGTCATCGCCATGAAAGAAGCGGATCGTCGCGGCAGCTCGTGCCCGGTCCTCTTTGCATGGGATGGGTACAAATACAAGCTCGTCACCGACGTCATCGGCGCCGCGGTCGTAGGCCACTGGTTTACCCCGACGCGGCGCAACATCCCCAACCCCGGTGAATGGGTCAAGGTTGAGGGAGATCGCCTCGCGCCCATCGACGGAAAGCTCAGCCTCCGCTTCATCGAGCCCATGGAAGAGGTGAACTACATCGACCAGCTTCGCCTCGTGGCAGTTGATCACCCGCAGGACGTTGATGTGAATCCCGAAGAGCGCTTCCTCGACGATCCTCCATTCGCCTCTGGCCGCGTGGTCGCTTCCCGCGCAACTCACGTGCCGCTTGCGGCATGGGATGGCAACGGCGCCGACGTCACCGACGTTCTCAGCCGCCGCGATCACAAGTTCGCCAGCGGATTTACGCCGACAGCCTACGATGGCTTTGCGAAGAATCACTACCTCACGCTTGATCTCGGTGCCGTCCCCACGCAGTCTCCGCTCAAGCTGCTCATGACCGGATACGTCAACTACTTCAGCGCCACCTCTCTCTACGCCGCGTGGCAGGCCGGCATCAAGCCCATCTCGCCATACGTCGAGGCGCAGCGCCCCGACGGGTCATGGCAACAGATCCCAGGCGAAGCAGGATTCCCCGCGGGCCTCCAGCGCACCATTGTCGTCGACCTCACAGGGAAACTCCCCTCGGGCACGCGCAAGATTCGCCTCGTCAGCAATCTCGAGATCTTCTGGGATCAGGTCCTCATCGACAACAACCCTGAAGCTGAAACGCGCGCCACCGATGTGCCTCTCACCCTGGCGACAGAGCGATTCCGCGGCTACCCGACT
>DATJEO010000088.1:0-9808 GCA_035496515.1 Occallatibacter sp. | reverse complement strand
GGCCGGCGGATCTGGCGAAGGACCAGACGTACTTTCTGTTCGGGCTTACACAGGAGCAGTTGGCCCACACGCTGTTTCCGCTCGGCAACCTGACGAAGCCAGAGGTGCGCGAGGTGGCGCGGCAGAAGGGACTAGCGTTGGCGGAGAAGCCGGATTCGCAGGAGATCTGCTTTATTCCGGGCGGGGACTACAAGCAGTTCCTGACGGCCTACCTGGAGGAGCAGGGCAAGGAGATGCCGGATACCGCGGGAGAACTGGTGGGTTCGAGTGGCGAGGTGATCGGACGGCACGCGGGAATTTCGAACTTTACGGTGGGGCAGCGCAAGGGATTGAATGTGGGTTCCCCGACGCCGTTGTATGTGCTGAGTATCGATCCGGCCAGCAATCGCGTGATGGTGGGAGGGGATGCGGAACTGCCAACCGACATGCTGCATGCGAACCGGCTGAACTGGATCAGCATTGCGGAGTTGACCGGACCTATGCGGGTGAAAGCCAAGATTCGGCACCGGCACGAGCCAGCATGGGCCAGTCTCGAGCCTGCGGGTGATGATGAGGTTGTGGCCAGGTTCGATGAACCTCAACGGGCGGTCACACCCGGACAGTCGGCTGTGTTCTACGACGGGGGCGAGGTTGTGGGCGGCGGCTGGATTATCTAAGCCCCTTTCCGAATGATCGGCGCAAGTGGCTTCCAATAGTGACCGAGAACACAAATTGACCGGGTGGCAACAGGATTGGTGCCGCATAGGTGATATTTTGCGACAATCCGGGTGATCGGAACGTCAGCTAAGTAACGCCAGAAGTTCTTTTTGCCAGCATCTGTAATCGATTTCGCTATCACATAGAACGTCGTGGGCGAGTTGTAACATGGATGCTGCATTGTTTAACGATTCAGTGCAGTTCTAAGTGGCTGAAGAGGCTGCTGCCTATGAGGCATCACCCGGACCTTGTGAGTGAGAGGACAGGCTGATCAGGAGCTGCGTAGCGGCGAGACGCCAGCAAGGGGTTCTCATTTGAAACGCACTTTTCTAGTAAGCATAATCGTGGCGTGCCTGACCCTGGCAGGATGCCAGAAGGATCAACCAAAAGCTCCGCAGGGCGGCGGCGCGGGAATGCAGGCGATGCCGGTGAAGACGGTTGCGGTGTCTCTGCAGCCAGTGGCCCAGAGCAGCGACTACATGGCAACAGTGAAGTCGCGGCGGTCGGCAACGATATTGCCTCAGGTAGCTGGGATGTTGACGTCGATTGCGGTGCATAGCGGCGAGCATGTGAAGTCGGGCCAGGTGCTGATGACGATCGACCCGCGACAACAACAGGCGAATGTGGCATCTCAGACGGCGACGGAACGGCAGAAGAAGGCCTCTTACGATTATGACAATGTCGAACTGGAACGGCAGAAGAAGCTGTTTACCGCAGGGGTGACCAGCAAGGAAGCGCTGGACCAAGCACAGCAAGCCTACGACAATGCGAAGGCGGACTACGAGGCGGCACGCGGAACGCGCGAGATGCAGGAGCAACTGCTGGGATACTACACGATTCGCGCGCCGTTCGATGGGGTTGTAGGCGATGTTCCGGTCCACGTTGGGGATTACGTTTCTCCGACGATGGGATCGAATGCTATGGCGCTGACGACGGTGGATCAGAGCGGAGATCTGGAGGCCTACATCTACATTCCAACGGAGCGGGCTGGCGAGGTTCACTCCGGGCTGGCTGTAGAGCTGTATGACACGTCGGGCAAGCTGCTGGAGAAATCGAAGATCGATTTTGTTTCGCCGCAAGTGGATCCGAGTCTGCAAGGGATTTTGGCAAAGGCTCCAGTACACAGGACTGCGGATATCATGCGCAATGCACAGCTGATCAAGGCGAAGGTAATCTGGAACACCAAACCGATGGTGGTGGTGCCGGTGCTGGCCGTTACGCGACAGGGCGGGCAGACATTCGTGTTTGTCGCGCGCAAGCAGGGGAACGGGCAGTACATTGCGGCGCAGTCGCCAGTGAACCTAGGCGATGCAGTGGGAAATGCGTATTCCATCACATCGGGCCTGAACGCGGGCGACGAGGTGGTCGTATCGAGCACGCAATTCCTTGTAAACGGGATGCCGGTTTCTCCGATCCCGGGTTGAGCTGTTCCCTGGCATGGGAGTGGCCTAGCGATAGACATGTCGAAGCTGCGATCGGGGACACAACGAAAGAGGGCTCATCTTGTTTGTTGATTTTTTTATTCATCGACCTGTATTCGCGACTGTCTGCGCGCTGCTGATTATTTTGTCGGGAGCGGTATGTATCCCGAACCTCCCTATCGCGATGTATCCGACACTGAATCCACCGCAGGTGTCGGTGGCGTGCAACTATGTGGGCGCGAATGCGAACACGGTGGAGAAGGCCGTAACGATTCCGCTGGAAGAAGCGATCAACGGCGTTGAAGGAATGCGGTACATGTCGTCCTCGAGCACGAACAACGGGACGAGCATGATTACGGCGACATTTCAGACGGGCTACAACCTGGATATCGCGGCGGTGGACGTGCAGAATCGCGTGGCCAGCGTGACCGGGCGGTTGCCCTCGGCGGTGAACGCGACGGGGATTTCGATTACGAAGGCGAACCGGAATTTCGTGTTCGGCGCGGGGTTCTTTACGCGGGACGGGCGGTATTCGAATGAGTTCATCTCGAACTACCTGGACGTTTATGTGAAGGATGCGCTGAAGCGCGTTCCGGGTGTGGGCGATGTGAACATCTTCGGCGAACGCAAGTATGCGATGCGCGTGTGGATCGATCCGCTGAAGCTTGCGGCTTATAACCTGACGGCGACGGATGTAATCAGCGCGCTGCAGGAGCAGAACGTTGAGATCCCGGCGGGCCAGTTGGGGCAGCAGCCGGCGGATACGAACCAGGCTTATCAGATTCCTGTGCGCGTGGTGGGAAGGCTTTCGAGTCCGGAGCAGTTCGAGAACATCATTCTGAAAAGCAATGCGAATGGGCTGATTCTTCTGAAGAACGTGGGACATGCGGAAGTGGGCGCGGAGGATTACAGCTCGGCGCTGGAGTACAACGGGCACGTGGCGCAGGGCGTGGGCGTGCTGCAGTTGACGAGCGCGAATGCGCTGGATGTGGACCGGAAGGCAAGAGCGGTATTGCAGCAGCTGTCGAAGAGCTTTCCGCCGGGGCTGGAGTATGCTATCGCGTTCGATTCGACGACGGTGGTGGGCGAGTCGATTCATGAAGTGCTGGTGACGCTGGGGGAGGCGATCGGGATCGTGATTCTGGTGATCTTCCTGTTCCTGCTGGACTGGAGGGCGACGATCATTCCGGCGGTGACGATTCCGGTGTCGCTGATTGGAACGTTTGCGTTTATTCGGGTTTTCGATTTTTCGATCAACTCGCTGACACTGTTTGGAATCACGCTGGCAACCGGACTTGTGGTGGATGACGCCATCGTGGTCATCGAGAATGTGCAGCGTCACATAGCGATGGAGCACTCGGATCCGCACGAGGCGACATCGCGCGCAATGGGCGAGGTGACGAGCGCGGTAATTGCGACATCGCTGGTGCTGATTGCGGTGTTCGTGCCGGTGTCGTTCTTTCCGGGGACAACTGGGATTCTGTACCGGCAGTTTTCGCTGACGATTGCGTTTTCGATTGCGATTTCGGCGTTCAATGCGCTGACGTTGTCGCCAGCCTTGTCGGCGCTGTTTCTGCGCGGGGAAGAGGCGCGACCGAAGCAGCTGGATTTTCTGCATATCCGGCCAGTGTCGCGGGCGTTTGCGGCTTTCATCCACGGGGCGGATGCGTTTATCACGTGGCTGGCCAAGACGTACGCGAAGATCATTCACGTTGGATTGCAGTTAAGGTACGTACTGCTGCTGTTGTTCTTCGCGGGATTAGGCGGGACGTATTGGATTTATAACTACGTGCCCACCGGGTTTATTCCGCAGGAGGATCAGAGCTTCCTGATGGGAATTGTGCAGGCGCCTCCGGGTTCTTCGCTTGCGTATACGCAGGCTCTGACGGAGAAAGCGCAGAAAATTATCTACTCGAATAAAGACATTCTGGGCGCGTTCTCGGTGGTGGGCTTCAGCTTTGCCGGAAATGCTTCGAATGCGGGAATGATGTTCATCAGCACGAAGCCGGCTGCGGAGCGCCGCGGAAAGGGGCACTCGGCAGCGGACATCGTAGCGGATCTGGCACCGCAGCTCGGCAGATTAGCACTCGATCCGAACGGAGGAATGGTGTTCGTGATTCAGCCACCGGCAGTGAGCGGGGTGGGAAGCTACGGCGGATTCACGTTCATGTTGCAGGATACGGGCGTAAATACGCTGTCGGATCTGGACAGGGTTGCGCACCAGATTGTGAACAAGGCACGGACACGCAAAGATCTGACGCAGGTCCTGACTACCTACTCCGCCAATGATCCGCAGGTGTTGGTGACGATCGATCGCGAGAAGGCAAAGGCGATGGGCGTGCCGTTATCGCAGGTTACGAATGCCCTAGGTGTGTTCATGGGCTCGCAGTATGTGAACGATTTCGATTTCAACAACCGGACGTATCGCGTGTACGCACAGGCTGATCAGAAGTATCGAATGACATCGAAGGATCTGCATGCGTTCTACGTGCGTTCGAACTCGGATCAGATGATTTCGCTGGATAACCTGGCGTCGGTTGCGGAGAGCTCGGGGCCGCCGGTGATTTCGCACTACAACCTGTTTCGCGCGGTGGAGATCGATGGTTCGCCGGCGCCGGGTGTCAGCTCGAGCGAAGGGATCGCCAGTATGGAAGATCTGGCGAAGCAGAACATGATGCCGGGGATGCAGTATGAGTGGACGGGGCTGACGCTGGATGAAATTGAATCGAGCGGGCGCGCGCTGCTGATCTTCGGGCTTGGAATTCTTGTTGTGTATCTGACGTTGTCGGCGCAGTACGAGAGCTTCGCCCTGCCGTTCATTATTCTGCTTGCGGTGCCGATGGCGGTGTTTGGAGCTCTAGGACTGGTGGCACTGCGCGGATTGTCAAACGATGTGTACTGTCAGATAGGGCTGGTAATGCTGATCGGGTTGTCGGCCAAGAACTCAATTCTGATTGTCGAGTTTGCGGAACAGCTCAGGGCGAAGGGACGGACGATTGCAGAGGCCGCAATTGAGGCGGCGGAGCTGCGGCTACGGCCGATCCTTATGACTTCGTTTGCCTTTATTCTTGGCGTGATGCCACTTTACTTCGCTTCCGGTGCAGGTGCGCTGGGAAGGCGTTCGGTAGGGACTACGATCGTGGGAGGTATGTTGCTGTCTACGGTGCTGAACCTGGTGTTCATTCCCGTGCTGTATGTGCTGCTAAGCCGTTTGCTGAGACGCGGAGATGTGCACAGGGGCGAACTCGCCGAGACTGCTAGCTAGTTACGGACGCGATGAGCGATGATGTGGTCTTTGATGCGGGCGTAGACTGCAGCGCTTACAATGCCGCGATCGAGGAGTTCATTCTTCCCACGGTAAGGCCGAAAGCGGATGATGCGCGCCGCCCAGGTGCGCGCCAAGCCGGGAACCTTCATAAGTTGATCGACCGAGGCTGTGTTGATGTCGACCGGCTCCATCGCTGCGGCCGTTTGCACGATATTTGATTGAGCCTGCAGCAGGGCGGCCGAGTACCGTCCTGTTGCGGATGCCAGAGCTAGAAGTGCAATGGCGGGCAGGAAGTGGACAGGAGATCTCACGTAAGACATTCTGCTCCAAGGTGAGTGACTAGTAAATGGGCCTGGTCCGCGCGGCAGAATCTTGTGGAGAGAATCGGGTTTCTCCTGCAACAATTGACGCATGGCAATCCCCCAAATTGCTTCCGCTGCCGGCCAGAAGCTGCGCAACCGCGTCTTCGGCAGTACTCGGCTGACGATCCTACTATCGCTCGTTGCTGTTCTGGCGATCTGCCTGATCTTCACGTGGGAGACGGGCGATGTGATGAGCAATCTGTCGTTCCTTAATCCTCGGAACAATCCCAATCGCTCAAGCGGGAACAAGAAGCCGCTCGTTGACATTCGGCCATGGCAAACTGCGCAGGCGCTTGCAGCTTTGGCGTACACGGCGGAAGAGAAGGAGTATGCGCAGGAGGCTGAAAGGCTTGCCGATCACGCGGTAGACCAGGCGTTTGCCTCAGCGTTGCGACAGGCGACTCTGGATGCGCAGCATCTGCAATTGAGCGGCGAGGCTCAAGCGTTATCGAAGAAGGTGACGCAGCTGCAGCAGCTTCTTGCCGAAGACAAAGACGAGGTCCAGACGATCACTGAGGCCCTGAAACAGCCGCCGCGAAAGGATGGCAAGCCGTCGGAGTACGACGAGGGCGATCTGGAAGTGGCGAAGGCGCAGCTGGCGCTTGACACGGATGAGCTTGCGGATGCCCAGCACGATTTCACTCG
The DNA here is from genome assembly GCA_035496515.1 of Occallatibacter sp. Classification (GTDB taxonomy): domain Bacteria; phylum Acidobacteriota; class Terriglobia; order Terriglobales; family Acidobacteriaceae; genus Telmatobacter. The sequence continues at coordinate 3,416 of DATJEO010000088.1, read as the reverse complement.
TGCTTCGGGAGATCAAACGTCGCAGATTCAGGCGGAGCTGGCCACGCACGAAGCCGCAATGAAGGGCTACGACAAGCAGACACGTGAGGGCGGGCAGGTCGCGACGGTTTCTGTGCGCCGCTTCGGCACCCTGGCGGGACGGCTGGGAGCGTTCTTCAGGCTGAGAACACGGACGACCCTGTTGCAGGAGGCGATCGACCAGACGCGCAGAGATGCGGGGATGCTGACGGCGCAACAGGGCTCCATCGAGACCAAGATCAGCACCATGGGTGCCGTGCATACGGACGATCTTGACGAGAAGCTGCAGGGGTTGAGAGACCGGACGGCACTGCGCCAGATCCTGAGCGTCACGGACGACCGGATCCAGACGGAACAGCAGCTCGTGAATGTGTACAGCAAGTGGTCTGCGCAGGTGTTGCTGCAACAGCGGATTATTGTGCATCTGCTTCTGAACTCGCTAGCCCTGATCGCGTTTATCGGAATCTGCATGGTGGTTGCGGATGGGCTGGTGCGCCGGATCATGGCGAAGCCGGCTCCCGACAGCAGGCGATCGCAGACATTGCGGAGCATTCTGGAGCTGTCGATTCAGGCCGTTGGAGTGGTTCTGATTCTGATTGTGATCTTCGGGCCTCCGAAAGAGACGCCGACGATTCTGGGATTGACGACGGCTGCACTGACAATAGCCCTGCAGGATTTCATCATCGCGTTTCTGGGCTGGTTTGTGCTGATCGGGAAGAATGGGATCCATGTAGGGGATTGGGTAGAGATCAACGGCGTTGGCGGAGAGGTGATCGATGTGCGCCTGTTTACGACGACGCTGCTGGAAACGGGCACGCTTTCGGACAAAGGTTTGCCTACGGGCCGGCGAATCACGTTCATGAATGGGTATGCGATTCGAGGCAAGTACTTCAACTTCTCGACGAGCGGACAGTGGATGTGGGATGAGATCAACCTGAGCCTTCCGGCGGGCGATAATGTGCATGAAATGCTGGAGCGCATTCAGAAGGCGGTAATTTCGGAGACGGAGAAGAATGCGAGCCAGGCTGAGGCAGAGTGGAAACGCGGAGCGCACGGCAGCAGCCTGGGCCGATTTGGCGCGACGGCAATAGAGAATCTGCGACCTTCGGGAAATGGACTTGATGTGCTCGTGCGGTATGTGACGCGGGCGTCGGAGCGATTTGAGCTGAGGAACAGGTTGTATCAGAGGCTGATCGATGTGATGCGGGAGCCGGGAACAGTGGCGACGGAGACGGCCAGGAATTGATCGGGATAGCGCCCGATTGACAGGGTGAGGACGATCACGTAAGTTGGAGATAGATGCAGATCCACCGCCATCATGGTCATCATCACCATCACGGGACCAATGTGCCGGCGGACTGCCATGGCCTGAGCTAAAAGGCCAGAGAGATCGAGAAGTACCAAGCCCGCCGGCGCAGAAGCCGAGCGGGCTTTTCAGTTTTTGCGGCAGGTGTGAAATCCAAAGTCCAGGAAAGATGATGACGCAACCGAAGGTTGATTTCGAAAAGATGGATGGGCTGGTGGCGGGGATTGTGCAGGACGCCCGGACCGGCGAGGTGTTGATGCTGGGCTTTCTGAATCCAGAGAGCTACCAAAAGACTATTGAGACGGGCTTTGTGACGTTCTGGAGCCGCACGCGGCAGAAGTTGTGGATGAAGGGCGAGACGAGCGGGAACCGGCTGCGCGTGATTTCGGCGGCGACGGACTGCGACAACGATGCGCTGCTCTTTCGAGTTGAGGTGGAGGGCGATGGAATGGTTTGCCACGAGGGCACGATGAGCTGCTTTACGAAGCCGGTGTCGTTTGCGAATGCAGTGGAGGTGAAGCGTGGGTAACAAGCTGCGATTGGGGTTGCCCAAAGGAAGCCTGCAGGACTCGACGATTGCGCTGTTCAAGCGCGCGGGTTGGAACATCTACGCGGATGGGCGTTCGTATTTTCCGTCGGTGGATGACCAGGAGATTGAATGCATGCTGATTCGCGCGCAGGAGATGGCGCGGTATGTGGAGCATGGGGTTCTGGATGCAGGGCTGACGGGGATCGACTGGGTGGTGGAGAGCGGGCTTGAGGTAACGAGCGTGACGACGCTGACCTATGCGAAGCAGAGCCGGAGGAAGGTGCGCTGGGTGCTGGCGGTGCCGGAGTCGAGCGGGTTTTTGACGGCAAAGGATCTGGAAGGGAAGATCATCGCGACGGAACTGGTTGAAGTGACGAAGAAGTACTTCGCAGATCGCGGCGTGAACGTGAGGGTGGAGTTCAGCTGGGGCGCGACGGAGGTGAAGCCTCCGATGCTGGCGGATGCGATTGTGGAAGTGACGGAGACGGGCAGCTCGCTGAAGGCGAATCACCTGAAGATTATCGACACGGTGATGGAGAGCGAGACGCATCTGATCGCGAACAAAGCCGCGCTCGCCGATGGGTGGAAGCGGGAGAAGATCGATCAAATTGCGGTGATGCTGCGCGGGGCGATCGATGCGCAGAGCCAGGTGGGGCTGATGCTGAATGTGAAGCGCGAGGATCTGGAGCAGGTGCTGGCGGTGCTGCCGGCGTTGAATTCGCCGACAATTTCGCAGCTGAGCAATTCGGAATGGGTAGCGGTGAACACGATTGTGGAAGAGCGTGTGGCGCGGGATGTGATTCCGAAGCTGAAAGCGGCAAGGGCGACGGGGATCGTGGAGTATCCGCTGAACAAGGTTGTGCTGTAGGGGTTGTGCTCTGTTATACGGGGTTGGTGTAAGAGCGAGGTGGGATGAGGCTGATTCGGACGAAGGGACGTGGGGCTAGAGAGGCGGGGGTGGCGCTCGCGCAACTGGAGAGGCGCGGGGGCGCGGCGCTGGATGCGGTGATGCCGGCGGTGCGGCGGATTGTGGAGGATGTGCGTCGCGGCGGGGACCGGGCGTTGTTCCGCTATGCGGCGAAGCTGGATGGGCTGACGGATCGGGCGCGGTTTCGTGTGACGCAAGAGGAGATGGCGGAGGCGTGGGCTGCGACGGATGCGGGGCTGCGGGATGCATTGTCGACGGCGGCGCGGCAGATTCGGGCGTTTGCGAAGAAGCAGATGCCGAAGGCCTGGAGTGCGAAGGCGGGCGCGGGGCTGACGGTGGGGCAGGTGGTAAGGGCGATTGATTCGGTAGGTTGTTATGTGCCGAGCGGGCGGCATTCGCTGCCTTCGACGCTGCTGATGACGGCGATTCCGGCGCAGGTGGCGGGCGTGGGGCGCACTGTGGCGGTGTCGCCGAAGCCGGCGAAGGAGACGCTGGCGGCGGCGCATCTGCTGGGAATTGCGGAGTTCTATCGCGTGGGCGGAGCGCATGGGGTGGCAGCGTTGGCGTACGGGACGGAGACGATTGCGCGGGTGGACAAAATTGTGGGGCCGGGGAATCTGTATGTGACGGCGGCG
>DATJEO010000087.1:0-23257 GCA_035496515.1 Occallatibacter sp. | reverse complement strand
CACTGGACCGACGCCGAAGAGATCGGCATTCAACTACAAGAGAAGTTTCCTGGCCTTGACCCTCTCACGGTGCGCTTCACTGATCTGCACAAGTACGTGACTGAACTCGAAGGGTTCGCAGACGATCCTGCGAAGTCAAATGAGGGACGCCTCGAAGCGATACAGATGGCCTGGCACGAGGAATTCGAAGACGCCAAGGGCTAGTGCGGCGAGTCAGTCTCGGCCTCCCGCGTTCAGCTCAAACGCGCCTTCAAAGTGCACGAACTCCCGCTCGTTTCCCGGCACCGCGTATACACTCACCACATCGAACCGCACCGGCGGCATCGCGCTTCCAGGTAGCTGCCGGACATAGCGCCGCGCCAGGCGGCGGAGCACGTTGCGCTTGTGCTCATCCACCGCAGTCTCTGCCGGAGTCATGTCGCGAGCCGTGCGCGTCTTCACTTCAACGAAGCACAGCACCGGCCCGTGCCACGCAATCAGGTCTACATCGCCGGGCACGTCTCCTGACGACCACCGGCGCGCCACGATGGTGTAGCCCTTCCGCAGCAGGTAAAAGAAGACAGCATTTTCGCCTTCTACGCCGACGATCAGGTGCGCAGGCCCCGCATCACGCCCGCGTTTACGTGCAATCCAATTGAGCCCGGCAAAGGTTCGCTCCAGCCAACGCACGCGCATCAGGCGCAGGGATTCCATGTGATCCAGTCTGCACCGGATTCAATGTGCTGTGCCGTGCCCGCGCGCACACACGCCCTTCAAGTCACCTACGCCGTCTCGTCGTCAAGAACGGCCGTCGCCGCGTTTGCCTTCACTGAAGCGATGCCGTTATCGCGTGCAGCCTCGCTGTTGTAGCTTTCGCTGCTGCCAATGATCTCGTGATTGCCCGCCTTCAAGTTGAATCGCGGATGCCCAGCCTTATCGACCTTCTTTTCATAACGCTCATCGATAGCAGCATTCTTCTTTACGGACTCGATTCCACTTAGTGCCGACGGCTTCGCCTTGTACAGTTCGCTAGTGAGGATTGTTTCTCCGTTCCCAGCCTTAAGGACAAAACGGAACTGCCCGTCTGAAGACTTCTTCAGCACAAATTTGCTTGCCATTTGGCCCCTCCTTACAAAACCTGAACTGGTTTTCCGGCCTCCGACAATATATGGATCACGCTTGCCCGCCTACAGCAGCTTCGCAAGAATCGACTGGATCAGCGATCCGCTCTCAGGCGCCGGAGTTCCCGTAACCTGCCCGTCGGTCGTCACATGCCCATTCGCCGTCAAATGATTCACGAGCAGCGGCACCACCGTCGCCAGGCTCGACCGCACTGTATCTGGTGACATCCCCGTCTTCTGCGCGATGCTGTTAATCAATCCCGACCCACCGATCGCCTGTTCAATGGCTCCCGGATTTGCAGGCTGTGTCTGCCCGTTCGCCCACTGCTGAACAAGACCGCCAGCGCCGTTCTGATGCAAGGACTGGATCAGTCCTGCCATTCCGCCTACTCCACCGATCTCCTGCATCAATCCGCCCGCAACCGCGGCGTGATCTCCGCCTTCTGAGAGGCCTTTTGCCAGGTTGGTTACCGAATCAAGGAAGCTCATATTGCGTGTCCTTTCTCAAAACATGGGCCCGACCGCGAAACCAAGTATAGGCTTACCCGCTCAGTCCGCAATTGAAATCGCGCTGGAATCTTCGCCGAAACGATCTGTGTGCATCTATCCATTTGTGCTGTACTATTTGGGCGCTGGAGCCTTCCCCTCCAGCCCAACAAAGGACGGTGAATATGAAAGCTAAATTTCTCCAGGCTATGGTCGCCGGGCTGATCCTCTCTCCCTGCATCTTGCTCGCTCAGGCGCCATCCGGCGCGCCCGCTGGGACTACCGGTAAGTGCAAAGACGGAACATTTACTTCGGCGCCCACCAAGCAGGGCGCATGCCGGGGACATAAAGGCATCGACACGTGGTACGCAGCCGCGGCCGCTGCGCCCAAGAGCTCCGCGCCTGCTTCTTCTGCCGCGCCTGCATCCACCCCGAAAGCCGCCGCGGCCGCTTCTAGCGGAGCGATGCCAGCCGGCGCTACTGGAAAATGCAAAGACGGAACGTATACCACCGCACCCAAGAAGCAGGGCGCATGCCGAGGACATCAGGGCGTCGACACCTGGTACGCAGCTGATGCGGCGCCAGCTCAGGCTGCTCCGAAGACCACAGCCCCGACCCCGGCGGCCGTTGCCACCCCCGCTCCGCCGCAGGCTTCAACTCCTTCTCCTGCCGCAGCTGCACCAACTCAGAGGACCTCGACCAGAACCTCCGCTTCCAACAAGACACCAGCCGCTGGCGGCGGACCTGGCCTCGTATGGGTCAACTCCTCCACAAACGTTTATCACTGCTACGGAACCCAGTTCTACGGCACAACCAAAGCGGGCAGATATATGTCCGAAGCTGATGCCAGAGCTGCTGGCGCGCGTCCAGACCGCAACAAACCGTGCTCAGCTAAGTAGGGCGCGATCTGAAGAAACAAGAAGGCCGGAGCACTCTCGCTCCGGCCTTCTGCTTTCTTCGCGAAATGATTTACGCGTTCGCACTAGCGAGTTCCCGCTTGCCCGCGAACTCGCTCTCCACTTGTGTCAGCGCACCTTCCAGAATGTCGAGGCCGACCATTGCTTCATCCTCACTCACGATCAGAGGTGGACACAGCCGGATCGACGTCTCTCCGCATCCGAGAATAATCAGCCCGTTCTCGAATGCAACCTTCTCCACACGATTCCGCAATTCGGTCACTGGCTCGCGTGTTGCCTTGTCCTTCACGAGTTCAACGCCGATCATGAGTCCCCGGCCGCGCACATCGCCAACCAGCGCGTGAGTCTTCTTCCACCCATTCAGCCGCTCGAGCATTTTCGCGCCTACTTTCGCTGCGTTTGCGATTCCTTCGCGTTCGAGGATATCGATTGTTGCCAGCGCCGCCGCAAGTGAAACGGGATTGCCGCCAAATGTCGAAGCATGCGAACCAGGCACCCAGTCCATCACTTCCGCTTTGCTCATGCACACACCGAGGGGCATGCCGCTCGCAATTCCTTTGGCCATACAGACGATGTCGGGCTCCACGCCTGAGTGCTGAATTGCCCACCACTTCCCTGTGCGGCCTGCACCCGACTGCACTTCGTCCGCCACGAGCATGATCCCGTGCTTGTCGCAGATCGCCCGCAATTCACGCAGAAAATTATCGGGAGCGACGACGTATCCGCCCTCACCCTGAATCGGTTCCACAATAATCGCTGCGACTTCTTCCGGCGGCAGAATCGTTTTGAACAGCTTCTCCTCGATGTATCGCGCGCAACCAAGCGCAAATGCCTCTTCCTCCTGCGGTCCGCCCGTGCAACCGCGATACGCATAGGGATAGCGCACGTGCGTCACACCCGGCATCAGCGGCGCAAATCTGCGTCTTTGCTGCGGCTTTGACGCGGTCAGAGATAGCGCCCCCATGGTGCGTCCGTGGAAGGCCCCGAGGAATGCGATGATGTGCTGCCGTCCGGTGTGATATCGCGCCAGCTTGATAGCGCACTCCACAGCCTCAGCGCCCGAGTTGCCATAGAAGACGCGATGCGGTCCGCGCATCGGCGCAATTGCCGAAAGCTTCTCAGCAACCTGGGTCAGCGGCTCGTTATAGAAATCAGTCCCTGAGATGTGGATCAGCTCCGCGGCCTGCTTCTGAATCGCCTTCACCACCTCCGGATGGCAGTGCCCGGTCGATGTCACCGCGATGCCGGCGGCAAAATCAAGGAATTCGTTTCCATCCACATCCTCGACTCGGCAACCGCGACCGCGCTTCGCCACCAGCGGATACGAACGCGTATAGCTGGGAGAAATCAGCCGCCCGTCTGCTTCCACCGCGGCCTTTGCCTTGGGGCCCGGCACCGGACCCGAAAGCTTCGGTCCAGATTTGGCATGCATCTCTTGCTTCGTCATGTTAGTTCTCCTCGTCGATCGGTTGCCGGCTGCGAAGAGGACGCAGCCGCGACCCCGCTGAGGGGGGCGTTCTATTTTGCGAACCGATTCAGGTCCGCTATGAGCAGGCGAGGGCCTTCGGCGGGCAGAGACTAATCGCCACCGAAGAGACTAGGTCGAGTGCTGGAGGGCAGAACGCGCAGATGGCGTCGCGGGCAGAGGCATCGCACGCGGGCCCGCGACCAGCGCTTTGTGGCTGGAATCGACTGCAACGGGATGGAGCTGTGCCCTTTCATCTGCGTCTCTGGCCGAAGCATAGCACGCAGTTACAATGGCTTTCCAATGCTTTCACGGTTAGCAGACTCGCCTCCGGTCACATTCTCCGGGGGATCATCCGCGCCGCTCCGGCCCGACCTATGCTTCAAAATCAGCATCCAACTGAACTTGATCAACGACGGCGAAGGCACTCGATCTGAATGACAAAGCTAGGCTTAACTGACTGGCTCCTGGCAGACCTCAAGCTCCCCAAGGGCGTACATAGCGTCGCGGAACCCGTTCACCCATGGTGGGCCGTCATGTGCCTCACCGGCGTCGATTACTTCTCCACCCTTGGGTACCAGCCCGGCATCGCCTTCCTTGCGGCCGGCTATCTTTCCCCTTTCGCGACTCTCGTACTTGTCCTGGTCACTGTCTTCGCGGCCCTGCCACTCTATGCGCGTGTCGCCAAAGCTAGCCCAAACGGGCAGGGCAGCATCGCCATGCTCGAGCGGCTGTTCCCCGAATGGGCCGGCAAGCTATTTGTACTCGCGCTGCTCGGCTTCGCCACCACCGACTTCATTATCACCATGACCCTTTCGGCCGCTGACGCCGCCGCGCACTTCATCCACAATCCTTTCGCTCCGCATTGGCTCAGCAGCCAGATGTTCATCACCCTGCTCATCCTTGCCATTCTCGGCGTAGTGTTCCTCAAGGGATTCCACGAGGCCATCAACATCGCCGTCATCCTGGTCGGCGCCTATCTTCTCCTCAACGCAGTAGTCACTGTCCGTGCCGCGATCGAGGTTCTTCGTCACCCATTGCGAATCGAGATATGGAAAAACGAGGCCCTGGCGCAACACCCCAATTGGCTGGGGATCGTCGCGATCTGCCTGCTTCTCTTCCCACGTCTCGCCCTCGGTCTCTCGGGATTTGAAACCGGCGTCGCTGTGATGCCGCTCATCCGCGGTGAAAGCATCGAAGAGAGAATCCGCAACACGCGCAAACTGCTGGTTACCGCAGCCTGCATCATGAGCGTCTTCCTGATCGCCACCAGCTTCATCACCACTGTGCTCATTCCGCCGGCGGCGTTCGAGGAAAACGGTGAAGCCAACGGTCGCGCGATGGCATACCTGGCGCATCAGTATTTCGGAAACGCGTTTGGATCTGTATACGACATCAGCACCATCCTGATCCTCGGTTTCGCCGGCGCGTCCGCCATGGCCGGGCTCCTCAACCTGATTCCGCGCTACCTGCCGCGCTTCGGCATGGCGCCCGAGTGGGCAAGGGCCTCCCGCCCGCTGGTGCTTGTCTTCGTCGCAGTGGCCTTCTTCGTCACCGCCAGGTTCCACGCTGACGTCGATGCCCAGGGCGGCGCTTACGCTACCGGCGTACTCGTGCTCATCACTTCGGCAGCTTGCGCTGTCGCGCTTTCAGCTTGGAAAACCCGTGGTCGCTGGCCGTTCCTTCTCGTCGCCGCCATCTTCATCTACACAACAGCAATGAACATATGGGAGCGCCCGGAAGGCTTGAAAATCTCCTGCATCTTCATCGCGAGCATCATGTTCACGTCGTTCGTTTCACGTGCGACACGCTCCACGGAACTCCGCATCACAGGTGTGGACTTCTCCAGCGAAGTCGTCTGTCTGGTTCACGACACCGGCGATCAGCCCGTTCGCCTCATCGCTCGCCGTCCCAAAGCAGTCACAACGGTTGAGGATCTAAATCGTATTGAGGCCCTCGTCCGCACTTTCCATGGCCTTCCCGAGCATGTGCCGATCCTCTTTCTCGAAGTGGAACGAACCGACGCTTCAGAATTCTCAGAGCATTTGAATGTGGACGGAGATAGATTGGGAAGGCACTGCCTTCTCCACGCGCGCAGCCCGATGGTGGCCAACTCGGTGGCTGCCATTCTCATTCATATCGAAAAGGTCACCGGCCGAGTGCCGCATATTTACTTCAAGTGGACTGAAGGAAATCCCGTGGCCAATATCTTTCGCTTCCTCTTCCTTGGCGAAGGGGATGTTGCCCCCCTCACGCATGAAGTCCTGCGCAAAGCAGTTCCTGAAATTGAGCGACGCCCCGTCGTCCACGTCAGCTAGTCAGAACCTTACGATAGGCCCGAATGTGATCCGCAGGTTATTGTGTGCGCCATCGTTGAAATAGATCAGGTCACCAAACTCCAGCCGCAATCCGAGCGGTCCCAGAGTTGCCGTCATGCCGCCTCCGGGATACATTGCCGCATTCAGATTGGAATCCCGAATTCCCAGTACCGCGCTGGCGACGCCGCTGTACGGAATGAGACTCGGGCTCAGACGGAAATCCACGAACCCGCCCTTCAGCGTGACAAATGGACGAAGATGACCGTCTGCTCGCTGCAGCTTCGGGCCGAAGAGTCCTTCCGTTACGCCGATCGACGTCCTCTCAATTGCTTTCACATTTCCGTTCGTAACGTCGTTGTAGACCTCTTCGAAGTTAACGCCGTAGTCGTAGGCGAGCTCTCCCTCAGCCATGACGCTGCGGTGTACACGGATGCCGAGCCGCCCGCCCAAGCCGAAGTTGTTGGTCTCCGTTTGAGAAACGCTCAGATAATCCAGGAGCAAGCCGGCTTCGACGCGCCTCTGTGCGTGCATTACACACGAACACCCAGCGAACAAGAGAACAACAATCGCTAAAACGGACTTCGGCATGCCAGTGCCATCTCCTCTCCGTCCAGTGGAACTGGATGCGGCGAGGAATGTTCCCGGTTGGATCGGTCGTTCATTGGACTGCAGGGCTGCCGGTGTGCGCCTTTCACCGAGGGGGAATCTTGTTGCTGTGATTCACTCCCGCTTGCGCGTCTTCTCGTTCGCTCACGACCTTCCGCTGTCCCTCGGCTTCTTTGCTGCTGGCGTTTGTCGTCACACCTTGCTTCGTGTCGTCGTCGAACGTTCGGCTAGCCAGAGATCCCTCATAGGCGACAGGCTGACCTTCTGTATTGTGCGAATGTGCAGAGCTCGGCATTGTTCTTGGTGAGCGCTTCCCGCCCGTTTCTGCCCCCTCTCTGTTTTCGTACTCCGAAGCGTTTCCGCTGTTCTGCTCGAGCTCATCGGGACTCACATCTGTTTGTGCGAAGTGCGTATCCTGCTGCGTCTGCGTATGTGGCGACTTCTGCTTTGCCATGTCCATTACTCCATCAATGTGTGGGTCCGATGCGTCTCATTCCGGACGGGTTTGATCCGCTCGATCCTCGCCATGGACAGCACTTGCCAGCCGGATAGTAGAATTCCCACGCGAACCAATTCTGTCTCCTGGAAGAGCCAAAAATGAAAGCCTTTACATCCTCTCTGCTACCACTCGCGCTCCTTGCTTCGGCGTGCCTTTATGGGCAAACGCAAACCGCCGCGGCTCCCGATTGGGAGAATCCTCATGTCTTCGGCATCAACAAAGAGCCCGCACGTGCGACTTTCACGCCGTTCCCGGACGAATCTACGGCTCTCCGTGACACCCGCAATTCTCCCTGGGTGCAGTCACTCAACGGCACCTGGAAGTTCCACTGGGTGAAGCAGCCAGACCTGCGCCCTGTCGACTTTTACAAGCCCGATTTCGACGTTAGTTCCTGGAAAGAAATTCCGGTTCCTTCCAACTGGGAGATGGAGGGTTACGGCACTCCGATCTACACCAACATTACCTACCCCTTCAAGCGTGACGCCCCGCGTGTAACCGACACCCCGGACGATCATTCGTGGACAGCATTCAATCAGCGCGATCCGGTTGGATCATACCGGCGCGATTTCGAGATCCCTGCATCCTGGAATGGCCGCCAGACCTATCTTCTCTTCAATGGCGTCAACTCTGCCTACTACGTCTGGATCAACGGCCAGAAAGTCGGCTACAGCCAGGACTCGCGTATGGCTTCGGAATACAACATAACCAAGTACCTTCAGCCCGGTAAAAACACCATCGCTGTCGAAGTCTACCGCTGGTCTGACGGCAGCTACATGGAAGACCAGGACTTCTGGCGGATGAGCGGCATCTTCCGCGATGTCACGCTCGTTGCGCGCGCACCGCTGCACATCCGTGACTTCCAGGTCCTCACGCCGTTTGACAGCGCCTATGAAAATGCAACCTTCAAGCTTCATCTGAGTCTTCAGAACGCTGGCGCCGCGAAGGGCGCGGCTGCTTCCGTTGAAGCGAAACTCATGGACGCGGCGGGCAAGCAGGTATTCTCGCTCACCAAAAAGCTGAACGTGCTCGCCGGCAAAGACTCCGACCTTGATCTCCAACAAGCTGTTTCCAAGCCCAACAAATGGTCTGCAGAGCTTCCCTACCTTTATCAATTGGTGCTCACAGTCAAGGACGCAAAGGGCAGCGTAGTCGAAGTCGTCCCGTGGAAGGTCGGCTTTCGCCAGTCGGAAATCAAGGGCGATCAGATTCTCTTCAACGGCAAGAAGCTGATGATCCGGGGTGTGAATCGCCACGAATTCGATCCAGACCGAGGCCAGGTGGTCACGCGCGAAATGATGATCGAAGACATCAAGCTGATGAAGCAGAACAACATCAACGCCGTGCGTACCTGTCATTATCCCAACGTTCCCGAGTGGTACTCGCTCGCCGATGAGTACGGCCTTTACATCCTCGACGAAGCCAATGTGGAATCGCACGGCTACGGATCGGGTGAGAAACAGCCAATTTCGGATGGACCGGACTTCCGCGAACCCATCGTGGATCGATTCCGCCGCACCATCGAACGCGACAAGAACCATCCATCGATCATCGGCTTTTCCATGGGCAACGAAGCCGGATGGGGCGCGAACTTCATCGCTGCCAAAGAATGGGGCAGGACACACCATCCGGAGTTCTTCATCATCTACGAGCCCCACGACAGCGTGCACGGAGATGCCCTCTCTCCCATGTACGCCAAGCCACAGAACATCGTCGAGTACTACAAGACACATGGCAACGGACGTCCGTTTTTTGAGATCGAATACGCGCATGCCATGGGCAACAGCACCGGGAATTTCCAGCAGTACTGGGATCTCTTTGAGAAAGAGCCTTGGGCGCATGGCGGCTTCATCTGGGACTGGGTCGACCAGGGCATCCGCAAGAAGGGCGCGAACGGAAAAGATTTCTGGGCTTATGGCGGTGACTTTGGGGACAAGCCGAACGATGACAACTTCTGCACCAACGGCCTCGTTCTGCCCGACCGCACCGTGCATCCCGGCCTAAGCGAAGTAAAAAAATCGTATGCCGAAATCAAGGTTGAAGCCGTCGATCTTGCCAGTGGTAAGATCCGCATCCACAACAAGCACAACTTCGTCGGCCTCGGATTCGTTCGTGGTTCATGGACCCTCGACGAAAATGGAAAAACTATCCAAAGTGGCGAACTGCCGGTCGAGGACGTTCCTCCCGGAGAGACGAAGGAAGTCACGCTCGATCTGAAGCAGCCCAGCCCCACGCCCGGTGCGGAATTTTTCCTCACCGTCACGTTCAAGCTTGCGCAGGATACTTCCTGGGCACCAGCCGGCCACGTCGTAGCGTGGGATCAATTCGAACTCCCATCCGCAAACGGCGCCGTCCCCGAACGCAAGGCCGAGGGCTTGCCTGCTGTGAAACTCGCCGAGATTCCCGACCATTTCGTGATCTCGAACGATGCGTTCTCTATCGCTATCGATCGCGGATCGGGCTCCATCTCTTCGTACAATGTAGGCGGCAAGGAACTGCTTACCGCTCCTCTGGAGCCGAACTACTGGCGCGCTCCAACCGATAACGATCGCGGCAACGGCATGGCGCGCCGCCAGGGTATCTGGGAACTTGCAGCCGCGAATCGCAGCCCTGCAACCGTGAAGGCGGAGCAGGTTTCTCCTGAGACCATTAAGGTCACCGCCACCTCCACGCTTCCCGCCGAGCATTCCACTCAAAGCTACGTCTACACTATCCATGGTGACGGCTCTGTAGAAATCGAAAGCTCGTTCAAACCCGGCGAAGGGTCCCTCCCAGACCTGCCGCGAGTCGGCATGCAGATGAGAGTCTCCGGCGATCTGCGCAACATTCAGTGGTATGGACGCGGTCCGCAGGAAAATTACTGGGATCGCAATCTCAGCGCGGCGATTGGAATTTACAAAAGCAAAGTCGATGACATGTGGTTCCCCTACGTCGAGCCGCAGGAGACAGGCAACCGCACCGATACACGATGGATAACATTAACCGACGACCAGGGATTCGGTCTCAAAGCGATCGGTATGCCTTTGCTGAGTTTCAGCGCATGGCCTTTCCGCATGTCAGAGTTGGAGCATGAGAAGGCTCCCGCTAACATCGGCCACAAGCACTCGGCTGAGATCGTCAACTCCGACGACATCACTGTGAATCTCGATTACCGGCAGATGGGCGTGGGTGGAGACGATAGCTGGGGTGCTCCGACCCACAAGGAGTTTTCGCTTCCAGCGGTCGCATATGAGTACAAATTTCGGTTGGAACCGATCGCCGGCACGCGCTGACGCAACACCGTGATCAACAACATCAAACCAGCGGCAGGGACGCTCATCGCGTACCTGCCGCTTTTATCTATGCAGTCGCGGGCGCGACAGCTTGCGGCTTCTTAGAATGCATCAGTGTTGGAGAATTCGCCGAGACCTTGCCTAAAGCGGTTACGAGAACGTCGAGTTCATTGACAACCTGATTCACGTTGGCCACGCTTGCGGGATTGCTGACGTGTCCCGCGGCCAGCAACGCTGCCAGATTGTCTTTCACACCGTTGATGATGCTGCCGACACTCGGCGTTGCGCCGAAATCGTACATGGCGCCACTCGCAGCGGTCAGATCTGATTGTGCTTCTCGAATCACCTTGCCGACAAGGGCACCTGCCGGTGCTCCTGCCTCGATCGTAACAACAGTCTGAAGTGCGGGACCGACGTAAGTCAGGATTGCGTCTGCAACTTGCTCAATTTTGGGTGCGTCCTTGAATAGCTTGGACAGCTCTTTCTCTGCCCAGCCTGCAAATGTGTGCTCGACATTTGCGATTCCCTTGAAGATCGACATTACGGATTGCTCCCTTTTCGGTTCGGTCTTGTTGGCGTCGGATCCAGGTTCTCTGTTCTTGACGTTATCTGGATCGTGAGTCTACATATCAGCGCCACGCCTTTCGACTCCGGCCCCCGATGCCGATGTGCTTAGAACGTGTGCTCACAGGCGCCTGGGATGGCATGCGCATGCGCTGCACACTTGCCCCTAAGCACCGGTTTGAGCCTGTGACACGTCCAGGAGTATAGGCGGTCTCCGGTTTGCAGCTTGTCACCAATTTGTCATCGAATCGTCACGTGGCCCGGAGCAATCAACGCAACGGACTGGGATCTACTGACTGAGCGCAAATGCCGAAGCGGGGACAAGAGCCGTCGGCGAATCTCCCTCAAGCGAGACCTTGCCGCCTTCGAACGTCGTAATCGCATCGGCAGATCCGGCCATCGCCAGCCAACAGGCGAGGCCCTTCTTCAGCAGCGTGCATGTTGTTTCCAGTTTGTATTGATGCTCTGGGTGATCCAGGGGACTTCCATCGGCGCGCTCGATCCAGAACGCATGCTTGCCCAGGATGTACGCGCCGTACTTCGGATCCTTTACAGCGAAGGATCTCGTCAGTCCCTGCGAGACTCCCATACCGGTCGCTGCCAGTTCACTCTCTTTCAGTTCAAGGCCCAGGCACTTGAATTCAAGAAACATGATCACGATCACCGATGCTGGATCGCCGTGCCGGATCGTCAACTGCACCTGCGCGCAATCTACACCTTTGCGTTCCATATCGCTTTTCGCTTCTTGTTCTGCCTTGAGTCGCTGAAGCGGCAGCATCGGCTTCATGTCCAGCACCTCCCAGTCCGCTGGGTAGGCGAAGGTGAAATCACCCTCACTCTTGAAAAGTGGCGTCTCAGCAGGCGTCGCCAGCTTACCTGCGTTTTTCTCTGCCGCCGTGGCGCCGGTCTGTTGGGTTGCAACACCTTGCGCCTCGACGCAGATTGCGATTGAGATCAGGGCAACAGGCAGTATTTTCGTACGCAGTATTTTCGTGCGCATTGTGCAGCGAGTCTACCATGATCGTTGCAGCGCTCAACGGGGCCGCTACGCAACAGTGGTTATGACCCGGGCTTCTTGTCGAACGCGGTCGCAGGCACCAGTTCCGCGGAGAAGTCCCCGTCGAGTGTTACCGCGTTCCCTTCAAACTGCTTCAGCGAAGCGTCGTCTCCGGCCACGGTCATCCAGCACACCGCGGCACGTTTCAGAAGGCTGCACGCGATCTCCAGCGTGTAAGGCATTTCGGGATGTCCCTTGGGATTGCCTTTGGCTCGTTCGATCCACATGCTGTGATTTCCCAATTTATATGACCCGAACGTCGGCTCGCCGAAATCGAAAAACGCCCGCGGCCCTTCGGATGCACCCTCCGCAAATCCTGGCAAATCCTTCTCTGTCATGATCTGCCCGAAGCAATCGAATGGCAGGGCCATAGCTGCGAGGAAGGATGGGGGCGGGCCCTTGCGGGCGCTTACCGGGACCTGAATGCAGGCAATCTCCTTTTTCTCTTCATCGGTCTTCGCATTGGCCGTCTGTCGAGCCTTTATCTCGGGCAGCGTCGATTGCGCATCGATCGCGTCCCACCCCGACGGCAGATGATAGTCAAATCCGAATTCATCTGGAGTCGGCGCAGGGGTGGGCACTTGCTGCTGCTGCGCTGATGCGCAGATTGTCATGATGAAAAATGCGGAAAGGGTGAGACGGGCATTCATAGCGCGGTCAGTCTACCACGTCATCAGGAAAGGATCGGCGCCGCGGCGAACCGCTACTTCAATGCCAGCACTGACAGCGCAGAGGCAACTCCGCCAAGCGCGAATACGATTCCGAAATACCAGTAGATGCGGCTCTTGGTCAGCAGAGTCACAGAGGTGATAACCAGCCCGATCTCCAGCAGTGCCTCGCCGAGATCGAATCGGTCTGCGCGCGCCTCGGCCTGCTCCACTTTCTGTTCGAGCCCCTTGGCCTTCTCCTGCTCCTCGCTCAGATCTTCGTTCCACTTCTCCTGATGATCCGCGTAGGCTTTCTCGATCTTCTCAGCTTTCTCCTTGTCGGCAACCGCGATCGCGTTCAACATGTCTCCGGCGAGACTGGTGTTGTAAGAGCGAATCTTCTTCGCCTGGTACTCATTCCACTGATCGGTCGCTTTGTTCTGAAAGAGTACGGCCTGCGTATGCGTCCGATGACCCAGAACCGTGGTAATAGCGACGAGCACCGCCAGTACGCTCATGGTGAACGCCACCGGGCGCATCGACTCCTCATGCGCGGCGTGCTCGGCGTGCTCCTTCAGTTCCTGAACTTCGTTCGCTTCCATCGGGGAACTCCTAATTTCGTCTCGGGTGGCGCGAGTTCTTCGCAATGCGGGTTGAAGCTGGTGTTGCTGGAAGCTGAGAGCTGAAAGCTGGTAGCTAGCACCTATTTTCGTTTCCACCGAACCCCGTCCTTCGAGTCTTCGATGACGATGCCTTTCTCCGTCAGCTCTTTCCGAATCTGATCCGCGCGCGCAAAGTCCCGCCGCCGTTTAGCTTGATCCCGCTCCGCAACTAGCGCATTGATCGCCTCATCCGTCAGGGAAACCTGCGCCAGCAGCTCCGGTGCAACATCCGCCTCGCGCCCTTCCTTCTTTGCCCACTCAACCGCTTTGCGCATCGGCTCGGCATCGCGATCCTCGATCACGCCAAATACTGCATCGAAGTCAGCGAGCACGCGCTTTACTGCTTCGCGATCTGTCTCGAAGAACTTGCCCTGGTCCATGGCCGTGTTCGAAAACCGCAGAAGATCGAATATCGGGGCACGCGCTTCTGCCGTATTCAAGTCGTTCGCAAGCGCCGCCATGTACTCCTCGTTCGCCTTGTTGGCTGCGATCTGCACATCCGGATTCGATCCCGGTTCGAACTTTCCTTTCACCAGCCGGTCGTAGAACGTACGCAAACGATCGATCGCCGCGGTCGCATCGGTCAGTCCGTCGAATGTGAAGTTTAGCTGATGGCGATAAGGCACAGAGATCAAAGCCAGCCGGATTGCCGAAGCCTTGTACCCCTTCAGCAGCAGGTCGCGCAGAGTATAGAAGTTCCCTTCGCTCTTCGACATCTTCCTGCCATCGACAAGCAGGAATCGCACATGCATCCAGTGTCGCGCCAGCGGCTTGTGCGTCACACTCTCGCTCTGCGCAATTTCGTTCTCGTGGTGCGGGAACATCAAATCTTCGCCGCCGGCATGCAGATCGAAGCTGTCTCCCAGGTACTTCATCGACATCGCCGAGCATTCAATATGCCAGCCCGGTCGCCCCCGCCCGATCGCGGTATCCCACGCTGTCTCGCCTGGCTTCGGAGCCTTCCACAACGCGAAGTCGCGCGCCGAGTCTTTCTCGTACTCGTCCACGTCCACGCGAGCGCCGTCTTCCATCCCGCTCAGGTCCTTCTTGCTGAGCTTTCCATACTCAGGAAATGCTCTCAGCCGAAAGTACCATGACCCTTCCTCGGTCTTATACGCCGCGCCCGCTTCTTTCAGCTTCTCGATCAACTCGACCATACGGTCAATATTCTCGGTAGCTCGGGCAATCGTCTCCGGCCGCTCAACCCCCAGCGCATCCAGATCTTCGAAGAACGCTTCAACGTACTTCGCCGTATAGTCACCAATCGAGATTCCCGCCGCCGCAGCATTCCGAATAATCTTGTCGTCCACGTCCGTGATGTTCATTACATGGCGCAGCGGCATTCCGATCAGCTTCAAAAACCGGCGCAGTACATCTATCTCGAGGAAAGTCCTGAAATTTCCGATATGTCCGTAGTCGTAGACCGTTGGCCCGCAGGCGTACATCCTCACTTCCTTCCCGTCGGAAGGAGTTAGCTCATCTATTTGTCCTGAGAGGGTGTTAAAGAGGCGCAGGGTCGTCGTCGTCGCAGGCAGAGGACTCATATCTACAGTCAAATCAGGGGTCATTCGATCTTTTCGATTGTAGCAGTGGGGATTACGGGTAGGATTCCACGTTACTTTTGCGCTCCGTCATGGTGACCCCAACTCCGGCGTATTCTGCTTGCAAAGCCCGTGCACACTTTTCACCTGATGGTGCAATGGAAGATCACGTTTTATCCCTGCTTTGCGATCCCGACACGCGCTACGCCCTGGAGCGAGTAGGCACCAATCTGCGCAACACCGCCACCGGCCGCATTTATCCCATCCGCGACGGCATCCCGTTGTTCGTCAGCACCGTCACCGGGTCTAACTTGAAGTATCAGACTCTCTACGATCGCATCGCGCCGGGCTACGATCTCGTCGAAGGACTCTATCACTGGTTCACTCGCAAGCCCAATTACCGCCACGAATTCATCAGCGAACTTGAACTCAAACCGGAAGCCAGCGTCCTCGAAGTTTCCGTGGGCACTGGAGCAAACCTGCGCTTCCTTCCTCACGACATTGAGTTCTACGGTATCGACATCTCCTGGGGCATGCTCCACAAGTGCGAGATAAACCTGCTTAAGTGGCGCCGCAAGGCCCATCTCTTCCAGGCCGAAGCTGAACGCCTCCCCTTCAAAGTCGGCGCATTCGATTGCGTCTTTCATGCGGGCGGCATCAACTACTTCACGGACCAAGCCCGGGCCATCAAGGAAATGATCTGGGTCGCCAAGCCGGGCACGAAGATCGTAATCGTCGACGAAACGGAACGCACGGTCCGTGACACCTACCAGCGCACTCCGGTTATTCGCGGCAGCTTCCCCGCTGGTTCGGAGGAAGTCCGCTGCCCCATCGATCTCGTTCCGGCCGAGATGAAGGACATCACCGCACGGGATATCTGCGGGGGCAGACTCTACTGCCTCACCTTCCGCAAACCGTAAGCGAGGTTAACCAACTTACATCCACAAACGTTGAAGAAGTGACATGTAGGAGTGGAGGTATGGAGCGAGGTATTAGTGTTTCCAGCGAGTGGTGGTTTCCAGGTCGCTGGCTCGGATCAGGATCGTTGATCATAGCGCCTCCGCTTCTTTTCACTGGGATTCTGCTCCGAATTCGTTTCCACTTCTTCTTCCCGCAACAGCTTGCGGCATATCAGAACCACCCGCGGCTGATGACCGCAGCGTACAGTTGCTTTCTCGCCGGGAACATTCTCCTCTGGCCCGCAGTCATCACCGTTGGCAATAGGATTGGCAGACGAAACCCGGGATGGGCCATGTGGGGGACTTCCTTTGTAATTTTTGGCCTTTTCGCACGCACATTTCACGCCGGTGCCGACTATCTCGCATTCCAGATGGTTCGAATCGAAGGAGTTGAAAGCGCGACCAAGACGATAGGCGCCTCATACGGTGCATTCCATGTGGTCTCGGCGCTGAACGCCACGATCATGCTCGGATGGATTCTGCTCGCGGTCGGTTGCTATCTTTCCGGAACGATGGGGTTGGTAAGATCCGTCTCATTGGGATCGATGTCCGCGCTTATGTTGGGCGTAATGAAGGGCAGTTCCATCACATCCGTGGTAGCCGCGAGTGGACTCTGTATCGCATTCGTGCCTCTCGGATTCAGCCTGCTTCGAACGCCCTCACCGCCAGGCACGCGAAATCTTCTGCTGGGAATTGCTGCTGCACTTAGCCTAGTCGCGGCTCTCTTCTATGTCGGGAGTTTGGGTTGACCTCACCGCCGCTCTGTTCCTGATTAGGCCGGAGGCTACATTCAGTCTCAGGTCCGAAGACTCAAGCAGGCAATGCGGAATGCTCAGAACGCCATTGCGTGAATCTCAACTTGGACCGCTGGTATATCCGCTCTACGATATTCAGTCTCCGGAAGACATCGCGGCGCTCCTCAATCTTCAATCCGAGGATATTGCGGTAGAGATGGTCTGCTCCGGGAGAGACAACGCCATCGGCATCGAAGACAAGGTTCATCGACTGGGCGTGCTCGATGGCGTTAACCATGAGAAGTTTTACCGCATCTGGGTGCGGTTTACCGGTTGTGTCTTCCCCGGATGCAACCCGGTGTGTTGAGAGCCAGTAGTAGCATCGGCGATCGTCCCATATGTATACGATCGCAGCATCGTAGGGGAGGCGAGATCCAGTGCTTCCCGAAGTTTCACCGGTATTGAGTCTGGCGGCAACGGCACGCCCGCAACCGCGCTCGATCGTTTGTTGAATTAACTGCGGAAGCATCTTGAGCGGGGCATAGCTTCGTTTTCCCCTCTCCTTCAAGTTCGTCTCGAAGAACTCGACAAACTCGTTTGCGGTCAGGTCCACACACTCAAGGCACTTAGCGGCGCGCTTGATATGTCCTCGATGTTTGCGCTTTCGCTCGCTTAAAACATCGCCGTCTTCGGGAAGACGCACATAAGTAATCTGGCTTGAGTGTTCAAAGCCGGCATCAAAGAATGCCTTTCTTACGAGATCCGCATAACTCAATGTTGGATCACAAACAAAGGAGAACGATGCCCTTCGAGGTAGCTGCTCAATGAGGCTTCGCAGCACCTTGGATTTCTCCTCGGAGCTTAGATCCTCGTCGACAATCGGACCTCCGAGATGCGCCCAGTACGGATCCTGTCCGAAGGTAAGTCCCAGTCGATTTCTCCACAAAACGAACGGAAGCCTTCCGACAGTCCGTTCACCCCGCGCGACTTTCAGTTCACAATAGCCCGGAAATCTTCGCGCGATATCGTGCCACCAACCCTGATGGAAAACCGATAAGTCAAGGCTGCCTCGATCGTGACCTTGAACCAGCAGACTCGACGACACCACATCGGTGGCCATAACTCTCTCCTCGGACGGGCTGTACCCGGCGGTTGCCGGATAAGCAGAAACAATGCGACGAGCCATTGATCGGGCATGTAATCCCCAGATCAGCGACGGTCAAGGCTGACGCAAACAGGACAAATGATGTTGAACATCATGAATTCAGTTCGGTAAGCCGACGCTAATGGCGTCTGCGGAGTTTCTAACAGCGAAGAATCTGCTGGGATGCGAGGGGAGGAATCTGTTCCGTAGTCTCGGAGTGGCGCCCGCAAAAGTTCTCCGAGTTTTCACTGGTTCCCGGCAGCACTTCAAATGCATGTGATTGCTGGTTTCTGTGCGGAACGTGGTGGATGGTTCCGTGAATTACGGCGGGCGCGGCGTTAGCTGGGTAAGCAATATCGGGCGGATCAATCGCAGGCGCAATCAACATCACTGCTATCGCGCTCAACAACGCGACAACCAGCAACGAAGAAAGCCGAGAGAAATTCCCGGAGCCCAAGCTATACCTACAGAAGTTCATTGAGAACCTTAGCGGATAGTACCCGCAGATCAGTTCGCGGTGTTAGCCCATTCAGTAACTATCTCTCGGAACTTAGGTCTCTTCCTGCTGGTTACCTAACAATTAACTTCCCTGGAATGTGAGTCCCGTGCCACCGTCACTGGTCAACTGAGCGTCAATGCGACGATTGCATCTTGTGGTCACGCAGCGAAACCGCCATCAATCAGCAGAGAAGCCCCAGTGATATACGCTGCTTCAGGACCGGCAAGGTATGCCGTCATGGCGGCGATCTCGTCAGCGTGGCCATAGCGTTTCAACGCCAGCAGCCCAAGCATCGTCTCCGCGAACGGACCGCTGGCCGGATTCGCTTCCGTATCTACAGGTCCCGGCTGAATATTGTTGACCGTGATCTTCCGCGCACCCAGATCACGCGCCAGCCCCTTCGTAAAGCTCGCAATAGCTCCCTTCGTCAATGCGTACACAGACCCGCCCACGAACGGCATCCTTTCGCTGTTCACCGAACCGATGGTGATGATGCGCCCTCCATCCGGCATATGCCGCAGAACCTCCTGGATGGCGGTGAACACGCTGCGCACATTTACAGAAAGTGCCTTTTCGAAATCCTCTGCCGGGAATTCCGCGATAGCTCCAAGGGCCAGCACTCCTGCGTTGTTCACCAGAATGTCTATCTTCCCGAACGCCTTCCCGGCCTGCTGTATCGCCGCACGTACAGCGGGTTGATCCGCGGCGTCCGCTTTGATCGCGAGAGCCTTTCCTCCATCTTTCACAATCCCGTCGACGACGACCTGGCACGCTCGGCCGAAGAGCTGTATGTAATGGCAACCTGGGCTCCCTCTTTCGCCAGTCGCCTCGCAATCGCCGCGCCGATTCCGCGCGATGCACCTGTAACCAGCGCGAACTTCCCCATGAGTGATGGCATCCTGGTCTCCTCTCGACCCTCTTTTCTGGAGCGATCGTCACACGACTATAACGCATCGCAATGGCCGGAAAATGAATGGCCCTTGGCAGATCCGCCCGGTCAAGCCCTACTGCAACCTAGACGGATCAAGCCAGTTGTCGAGTTTGCGGTCTCGTCGCCGAGGTCAATGTTTGGGTCATGCACTCAGCAGCGCCACTGCCGCAAGTGCGAGGCCCATTCCTGCCACCTGCCGCGTCGTCGGGCGCTCTCGAAGAATGATGCCCGCCAGCAGAATCGTTCCCGCAGGGTACATCGAGCAGATCACCGCAGCCACGTCCAGCCTTCCCCTCTGCGAGGCCATCATGTAGAAGAGGTTCCCTACGGTATCGAGGCAACCCGAGATGATCCCTGCCAGCCAGAATCCTCGCCATCCGCCCTTGGGCCGCGCGACAGCCACGGTTAGGAGGATGGCGGTCGCTCCCGCGATCCTGCCTGAGGTCAGCGCCCAAAGCACCCCACCTTCGGCGCCCATCTTGAAGAGGATGAGCTGCGCGCCGAAGCCGGCGCCGGCGCACGCTCCCAGCAGCAATGCTCGCGCTGGTGTACTCGATCCGGAAGCGCCTTGCGACTGCGAGATCGTCCAGATCGCCGCCAATCCCACACCCAGCCCCGCTGTCGTCAAGCCGCCGGGCCATCCCGAATGGAAAAGCTCGAAGAGCACTGGAATGAAAGCGGTCAATAGCCCGGTGAGCGCAGCCGTCAACCCCATTGCACCCATCGCCAGAGCGCGATAGAAAATCGCCAGCGCGAAGGCTCCTTCAAACCCGCCAATCGAAGCGTAGACAAGATACCTCTTGTCCGGAACGGGCAGCCGCAGTGCAAGGCAGATGCAAAGCAGCGCAGCCAGTGACACCACCTGTCCGGAAGCAGTAATCAGCAGACTGGAAGCCCGCCGCGCACCCCACCCTCCGGCGAAGTCGGACCCTCCCCACGTAGCTGCAGAGAGCAGGCTCAGCCCTGCCGTAGCTCCTGAAGAAGCCATATGTGTGCGCCTTGCTTAGGAGTCGTTAGTGCTGGATGTTGTCCCGGCTTGAAGCGTAGTAGCCCTTCTTCGCTTTAACTTCGACACCCGGCCGGTCAACACGCACTTCGATCTTGCGGAACTTGCTGTCGAACGGAGGCTCGTGGCTCGCATACACCAGGAAGTATTGGTTACGCGCCTGCTCTGTGATCTGAGCGTAACTCTTCTCAATCCCGTTCAGATCGCGCTCAGATTGGAGAATGCCGCCGGTCGCATCCACGTACCCATAGAGCCGGTTGTCATACATCGTGAACGGCAGATGCAGACGGCTGATGTAACCTTCGCCCCACCGAGCCGCATCGCCGACCAGTGTTCCGTACACCGCGATCTTGTTGGTCTGCAGATACCGCAGCACATCCTTGTAAGCAGCTTTGCTGCCGTACTCCTTGCCATCCGAAATCACGTAGATGATGCGACGCCGCTCCGGTGGACGGTTCGAAAGCTCCTTCGCCGCGGCCAGAATCGCATCGTTCAGAGTGTGAATCTCTTTCGGAATCGTGATGAAGGAAGAGTTCCCGGTGGCTCCTCCGCGCTGAACCGTGGGATTTGAGTCCAGACAGCCGCCATTCTTGCTGATCGCACAACCCGCGAAGGGACCGCTGTTGATCGGCACCGCCTCTTCGCGGCCGCTGGCCTTCGCCATCGCCAACACCACAGGCACTCGATTGCCCTGCGCACCGGTAAACTCCGTTACCCTGCGCGGTCCGTTGTTGTAGGTGAAGACCGAGATCTCGTCGTAAGGAGACAGTGCCCCTTGGATCGCCCCTAGGGAGTTGTTCACCTTCTCCATCACATCCATGGTCACGCTCTGATCGATGACAAACGCCATCGACAGCGGTGCCGGGTCAACCGAGAAGATCTTCAATGGCTCCCACTTGTCGTTCTCATACACCTTGAAGTCGCGCCATGTCAGCCCCGCGATTGGATTGCCCTTCTGATCTTTTACCGTGACTGGCACCTGAACGTAGGTCGTGTAGCTCACAAAAGTTGGACCGGCGTCTGCGGGACTTATGTTCTCCGGAGGCGTCGTCTGCACGTCTGTCGGAGGTGTTGGAGGCGCCTTGGGAGCTGCCTGTTGCGGCACGTCCGCACTCGAACTCGTCGGCCCAGCCGAAGCTCCAATGCCGGGAGTGATAGGCCCGAGGTCCTTGAGCGGAGCCGAAGAAGGCTGAGGCTTGGGAGCATCCGGCACGGCCTGTTGATCGGTCGACTGCGCGAACGCCGCCGCGCCAGCACCCAACCCGAAACTGAGAATTGCCGTAAGCGCCAGTGCTTTCAAACCATGGTCCACAGGTCTTCTTTCCTCCCCTTCGCATCGCCAACACCGGGCCGGAACCCCACGTCCCGAACTACCCTATGTTGACTCCGCGGTACTGCCCTGCGCCAGCCGGTTTCCTGGCCCACAGATGCGCCCGATGATTGAGGCTGCAACCGTCAGATTATCAGACGCACCAACGCCCTGCAGGTTGCCCACTTAGGCAGGAAACAGTCGGCCTTGACTCTCTCGTTACAATGAGAATGCTCTCCTTCGGCCCGATTTTGGCGTCCAACTACCAAGATGCGTGTCCCCCGCCATTTCGTGTTTCTTCTCGTCGCCCTTCCGCTGTTTACGGCGGCAGCTTGGGGACAGCTTGTTCCATCGCCAGACGCGCCTCCCGTGAGCAACGCGCCTCCGCCGCCTCCAGAAGAAGAGTCGATGGGAACTTTGCGCCTGAACGTCAATCTTGTCGACTTGTTTTTTACGGTTAAGAACAGATCGGGGGAACTGGTTCCGCACCTGTCCAAGGACGACTGCTCCGTAGCGGAAGACAAGGTCCCGCAAACCTTGAAGAACTTCAGCGCCGAGACCCATTTGCCGTTGACCCTCGGTCTAATGCTCGACACTTCCGGAAGCCAGATGGACGTGCTTCCGCTCGAGCAGCAGGCCGGTGCTCAGTTTCTCGAACACGTTCTCAAGTCGAAAGATCAGGCTTTTCTCGTCTCCTTCGACGCTAACATTGACCTGCTCCAGGACTTCACTAACAGCCCACGTATGCTCGAGCGCGCTATGAATAAGGCGCAAATCAACACTGCGGGTGGTAACGGAGGCTCCGGTATTCCCGGCCTTGGAGGCGGCACCATTCCCACAAGCGGTGGACCGAAGGGTACGCTCTTCTACGACTCTGTCTATCTTGCCTCCAATGAAAAAATGGCCGACCAAAACGGTCGCAAGGCGTTGATCATCCTTACCGACGCAGACGACCAGGGCAGCGATCACAAGATTCAGGAAGCCGTTGCCGCCGCGCAAAGGGCCAACACGATCGTCTACGTCATTCTGATCGCAGAACCGAGCTTCTACGGAGGATTTGGCTACTCAGGATTTTCCGCTGCCAAGAAGATGTCGGAAGAGACTGGCGGCCGGTTGATCAATGTCGGCACCAACGGCAGGAAACTCGAAGCCGCCTTCCAGCAGATCGAGGAGGAGCTTCGCACCGAGTATCTCGCCAGCTACACTCCCACGAATCTCAAGCAGGACGGCACGTTCCGCCACATCTCCGTACAGTGCAAGGGCGACGACATGAAGGTTCAGGTCCGGCGCGGATATTACGCACCCAAAGGCGAGCAGAAGTAAGTTCCCTCCCCCATCTGCACGAGAAAAAGGCCGCCGGAAATCTGGCGGCCTTTTCAGTTAGCGCTACTCAAAAATTATTGCCCTGACAGGCAGCCTTTCTGTCCCGAGTTGTTTGGGTAGCCAGTGCCGGCGTTGTAAGCGGCATTCGACCACTCACCCTGGATCTTCCACTTCGAGCCGTTTGAGAAGGTCACGTAGGGCGCACCAAACGTCCAGGCACA
>DATJEO010000086.1:0-3627 GCA_035496515.1 Occallatibacter sp. | reverse complement strand
GTGCTGAAGATCGATCCGGAGACGAAGAAGATTTCGCTGGGGCTGAAGCAGCTGGAGCCGGAGCCGTGGGGGACTGCACCATCGAAGTATCAGGCTGGGCAGCGCGTGACAGGAATTGTGACGCGGCTCGCGGACTTTGGTGCGTTTGTGGAGATGGAGCCGGGCGTTGAGGGGCTGATTCATATTTCGGAGATGACGTGGGGGAAGAAGGTGCGGCATCCGTCGGACGTGGTGAAGGAAGGCGATCGCGTGGATGCAGTGATTCTGGCGATCAAGCCGGAGGAGAAGCGGATTTCGCTGGGGCTCAAACAGACTCTAACGGACCCGTGGTCGGACGTGACGCAGAGATTCCCAGTGGGTTCACAGGTTGAGGGGCCGGTAACGAAGATTATGACGTTCGGCGCGTTCGTGCAGATTGCGGATGGCGTGGAGGGGCTGGTGCACGTGAGCGAGATCAGCGCGGAGAAGCGCATTCATCATCCGCAGGATGTGCTGCGCGTTGGGCAGGTGGTGAAGGCGCAGGTGCTGGGGATTGCGCCGGAGAAGCGGCAGATCAAGCTGAGCATGAAGCAGCTGGTGCCGACCAGCATCGATGAGTACATCGCCGAGCACAAGGCGGGGGATGTTGTGTCGGGGCGCGTTGTCGAGGAGTCAGCGGCGGGAGCATCAGTGGAGCTGGGCGAGAATATTTTCGCGATGTGCCGGGTGAGCAAGGCGGCACCGCCGCAGGCCGAGGCTGCGCTGCAGAGCGGTAAGGCCGATCTGTCTTCGCTGAGCTCGATGTTGCAGGCGCGGTGGAAGGGGAGTGCCCCGGCACCGTCAGCTGAGCCCGAGCCGTTGAAGGCTGGGCAGATTCGGAGCTTCAAGATCGCGAAGATCGATGCGGCATCGAAGTCGATCGAAGTGCAGGTAGCCTGAGCCTTGCAGGAATCTGGCTAGAGGTAGACCTCATCGATGAAGCACCAGCTCCAGTCTTCGCCGCGCTCTGCGGAGCGAATGAGCGGGTGCTTGGTGGCGTGGAAGTGGGCACGCGAGTGGCGATTCTTTGATGAGTCGCAGCAGCCGATGTGACCGCACTCGAGACACATGCGCAGATGTACCCAGGTGTCGCCGGTCTTCAGGCACTCTTCGCAACCTTTGGAGTGGGGTTTTACGTCTTTTATGTGATTTTTGATGTGGGTGCACTGAGCCGGCATGTGTCGACCTCCGGGGAAGGACTTCACACAGTGTACTGTTTCGCGAGCGCTGAGAATTCCTGCAGTTGGCTCGCGACCCATGCGTCGTCGCGGCCGAGTTCACGCGCGAGCAGACGGGCGACTGGTTCTGCCATCTGCATCGCTGCATGTGCATTGAGAAAGAGGGCGCGGGTGCGGCGGGAGAGGACGTCTTCGATGGTGCGGGCCATTTCTGCACGAGCGGCCCAGACCACTTCGGCGCCGATGTAAGGCAGAGCTTGATGGAGCGGCTTGGCGAGTTCGGGAATTTGCTGCGCGAGTGAGCGGATTTCAGCAGCGTCGGAGCCGTAGACTTCGAGGGCATCCTCTTCGTCGCGACCGGAAGGCGGCTCCTGGTAGCCGTGGATTCTGAGGTTCTTTGTTGTGCAGGATTGGTCGGACAGGCGTCCGAGAGTGATGGCGTGATCGACGGTGTCTTCGGCCATGTGGCGGTAAGTGGTCCATTTGCCTCCGGTGATCGTCAGGAGGCCGGAGGTATCGACGTGGATGGTGTGATCGCGGGAGATAGCGGAGGTACTGGACGCACCGCCGGATTTCACGAGCGGACGAAGTCCAACGTAGACGGCGAGAACGTCGGCCCGGCTTGGGGGACGGGTTAGATAGCGACCTGCTGTTTCGAGAATGAACTGGATCTCTTCGTCGAGAGGTTTGGGCTCGAGGCTGGGGCCGTCGACCGGGGTATCGGTTGTACCGGCGACGGCGTGACCGTGCCACGGGATCACGAAAAGGACGCGGCCATCGCTGGTACGAGGGACCATCAGAGCGGTGTCGCCCTTGAGGAAGGATCGGTCGAAGACAAGATGGATACCCTGGCTGGTGACCATCAGAGGTTCGGTTGCCGGATCGGCCATGCGGCGGATCTCGTCTGTGAATACCCCAGTGGCGTTGATGATGACTTTGGCGTTGATGGAGAAAGCCTCGCCTGATTCGTCATCGCGGGCGATCAGACCGTTGACGTAGCCTTCTTCATCACGCAACAGACCGGTTGCAGGGCAGTAGTTAACCACTGTTGCGCCCTGGTCAGCGGCGGTCATGGCGAGATGGATGAGGAGACGCGAATCATCGAACTGGCCGTCGTAGTAGACGACTCCACCGCGAAGTTCTTCAGGCTCGAGCGCAGGAAGCCGCTGAAGGGTTTCTTCCTTGCTGAGGAGCTTTGATGGACCGAAGCCGTATTTGCCGGCGAGCAGGTCGTAAAGTTTGAGGCCGATGCCGTAGAAGGGCGCTTCCCACCAGGAGTAGTTGGGGACAACGAAGGCGAGGTCTTTGACGAGGTGCGGCGCATTCTGGCGAAGCAAGCCTCGTTCCTTGAGCGCCGACATGACGAGCGGGATGTTGCCTTGCTCGAGGTAGCGCACGCCGCCGTGCACGAGCTTGGTGCTGCGGCTGCTGGTTCCCTTGCCGAAGTCGTGAGCTTCGACGAGTACGGCCTGGAAGCCGCGCGCTGCAGCGTCGACGGCCACACCCATTCCGGTTGCTCCACCGCCTACGACGGCGATATCCCAAGGTTCGCCG
Source organism: Occallatibacter sp. (assembly GCA_035496515.1). Lineage (GTDB taxonomy): Bacteria > Acidobacteriota > Terriglobia > Terriglobales > Acidobacteriaceae > Telmatobacter. Next base: position 877 of record DATJEO010000086.1, on the reverse strand, counting down.
CGATCCGCGCGCTCGCGGATCTTACGCAGCATTTCTTCCCTGCGCATGTCGTTCTCCTAACTTTCGACCCAGTTTTTGGAGCGCTCGACGGCGCGCTGCCATCTTGCGCGAAGCGCACTTCGCTCCTGCTGTTCCATATGTGGCTCGAACCGCACGTCTCCCTGCCGCTTTGCCTGGAGCTCTTGAGGGCTGGGCCAGAAACCAGTGGCGAGGCCGGCAAGATATGCTGCGCCGAGGGCCGTGGTTTCCGTTACGCGCGGACGGACGACGGGAACACCGAGAAGATCTGCCTGGAACTGCATCATCAGATCGTTTACAGCGGCGCCGCCGTCCACGCGAAGAGCGTTGAGCGGAGTACCGGTCTCGCTGTGTACCGCTTCGAGAACATCCGCAACCTGGAAAGCGATGCTTTCCAGGGCAGCGCGAGCGATGTGTCCAGGCTTCGTGTCGCGACGAAGACCAATGATGAGACCGCCGGCATGCGGATCCCAGTGGGGCGCACCGAGGCCGACGAAGGCGGGCACGAAGACGAGGCCGCCTGCATCGGGCACTCCGGCGGCGAGGGCCTCGACTTCAGCGGAGGAGCCGATGAGGCGAAGGTTGTCGCGCAGCCACTGAACGACGGCGCCGCCGATGAAGATGCTGCCTTCAAGCGCGTACTCAAGGCGCTTCTGCGCGCTTGCGGCGACCGTGGTGATGAGCTTGTGCTTCGAACGGATGAACTCGGTGCCGATGTTCTGCAGTAGAAAGCATCCGGTGCCGTAAGTATTCTTGGCTTCTCCTGGGTTCCAGCAGAGTTGGCCGAAGAGTGCCGCCTGTTGATCGCCTGCGATGCCGGCGATGCTGATGCCGCTGAGACCCAATGTTGTGGTGACAT
>DATJEO010000085.1:0-6280 GCA_035496515.1 Occallatibacter sp. | reverse complement strand
CGTTGGTGGGCACTCGGTTCGCGATGAGGAGATGAAGTTTGGCTATGCGATCACCGGCATCATCGATCCCGCGCAGGTCAGAACGAACGCGCAAGGAGTCGCCGAAGATGTCCTGATCCTGACCAAGCCGATCGGAACGGGTGTGATTACCACCGCGTTGAAGCAAGGCAAGGCTCAGCAGGCGTGGGTGGATGCCGCAGTGAAGTCAATGACGACGCTGAACAAGACGGCGGCCGAAGTCACGTCGAAATTCGACGGCGTTCACGCCATGACCGATATCACCGGGTTCGGACTGATGGGGCACGGACGAGAAATGGCCATGGGTAGCGGCGTGACGCTGGAGATCGAGACAGTGAAGATTCCGGTGATCGAGGGAGCGCTGGATGCCATCAGGGCTGGAGCGATTCCGGGCGGCCTTGTGTCGAACCGCGAGTTCGCAGAGTGCATGGTCGCGGATGCGGAAGGCGCGTCGATCCCGAACGAAGTGCGTGCGTTGATGTACGATCCCCAAACCTCGGGCGGGCTGTTGATCTCGGTGTCAGAGGAGCAAGCAAACGAACTCGTGGCCGCACTACGAGGTGCGGGAGTGGGCGCGGTTAAGATTGGGCGCGTGCTCGAGTCTTCAGTCACCAGCGAAAATCCTGCGATCGTTTTGAAGTAGCCTTATCGTATGGTACAGGCGAGGAATCATGACGGTTGATCCGATGGCGAGGGCGGAGCAGAACCGGGAAGACCTATACCGCCGCCTGCCCTCTGTAAATGAGATTCTGCTTGCGCCGGAAATTCAGAAGTTAATCCAGGCATACGGGCACAATCGCGTTGTGACCGCTATTCGTGAGAGTCTCGACGCAATTCGCGCGGACATTCTCCTCAACGGGCCCCCCGCCGAAGCCCTGGACCGCGAGATCGGCGCAATTCCAGGACGGGTGAGCGAGGTGCTTCAGCGCGGACCAGATTATTCACTGCGCCCTGTAATCAATGCGACTGGCGTGATCCTGCATACCAATCTTGGTCGCGCGCCGTTGAGCGAAGCAGCGCTGGCCCATCTTGTGGATGTCGCGCGGGATTACTGCAACCTGGAATTCAATCTGGAATCCGGCGAGCGAAGCAAGCGTGACGTTCACGCGGAGCACTTGGTGCTTCGGGTGCTAAGCGTGCCGGAAGACGAGTTTCCGCGCTGGGGTGTGGTGGTGGTGAACAACTGCGCTGCAGCTACGTTCCTGGCATTGAACACAATCGCCGACAGCCGCGAGGTGGTCGTATCGAGAGGCGAACTTGTCGAAATTGGCGGTGGATTCCGCATCCCCGAGGTCCTGGAGAAATCCGGTGCGGTGCTCCGCGAAGTCGGTACCACCAATCGCACACGCACTGCCGACTACGAGCAGGCGATAACAGAACAGACATCTCTGCTCCTGCGCGTTCATCAATCCAATTTCAGCATTGAGGGATTCGTCGAGCGTCCTTCGTTGAAGGAGTTGGTCGTGCTCGCGAAGACCTTGGGTGTTCCGCTCTTTGAGGACCAGGGAACAGGGCTGGTGTCGCATCTTGACCCGATCGGAATTGCTGGTCAACCAACGTTGCGGGACTCAATCGCCGCGGGGGTTGATCTCGTCGCAGCGAGCGGCGACAAGTTGCTCGGCGGTCCTCAATGCGGATTGTTGGTTGGGCGCACAGATCTGATTGCCAGAATTCGGAAGAATCCCCTCCTTCGCGCGTTCCGGGTAGACAAGCTTACCTATGCTGCACTGGAGGCAACATTGTTCGAATACCAGGCCGGCACGAAAGATGCTCTTCCACTGACGCGCATGCTGAGCACGCCCGCAGAAGAGATTGAAGAGCGTTGCCATGCGATTGCAGGTTCCACAAAATCAGCGCGAGTCCTAACCACGGTCATTGCGGTTGAGAGCGCCATTGGCGGCGGCACCGCGCCAAGCGCCAGGCTCAAGAGTTATGCGGTTTCCATCAGGCATCCTCACTTTACTGCCAATGAACTGCTGAAGAAGCTGCGCAGCTATGACCCACCTGTAATCGGGCGCATCGCCGAAGATGCAGTTGTGCTCGACTTGCGCACGGTTCCTCCGCACATGGACGAGACCATCGCCCGCGCTCTGGAGATGTTGTAACTCATGTTCAGATGAAGCCAGTCAGATCAATCGTCATAGGAACGGCCGGCCATATCGATCACGGCAAGACAGCACTTGTTCGCGCGCTGACCGGCATTGATACCGATCGGCTGCCTGAAGAGAAGCGGCGTGGAATCACCATCGATCTCGGATTCGCTTCTTTGGACACCAACGCGCCGGATGGATCGCCTCTGCGCATCAGCTTCGTGGATGTGCCAGGGCACGCGCTCTTCATTCGGAACATGCTTGCCGGTGCCGGCTGCGTTCCCGCGGTGATGCTGGTGATTGCGGCGGATGAAGGCGTAATGCCCCAGACGCGTGAGCACCTTGCAATCTGTGAGCTGTTGGGAATGTCGGATGGCTTCACCGTAATCAGCAAGGCTGATCTTGTGAATGAGGCGCAACTCGATCAGGTTCGAGAGCAGATTCACGGTTTTCTGAAGAACACGTTCCTCGGCGGCGAGCAGAAGCCAGTCATCGCTGCAAGTGCACGCAGCGAACTGGGTCTGGCCGAAATCCGCTCCGAGCTGACCCGCCTTGCGTTGCGCACCGAAGCTGCAGAACGCATGCGGCCAATGCGGCTCCCAATCGATCGCGTGTTTGTCAAAAAGGGATTCGGCACGGTTGCGACGGGAACGCTGCTGAGCGGAGAGATCCGCGTTGGGCAGAATCTGCTGCTCGAACCGGGATCACGGATCGTTCGCGTGCGGGGGCTGCAAACACACGGAGAAGCCGAAGAGATCGCGCAGGCGGGATCGCGAACTGCCGTGAACCTTTCCGGTGTGGATGTCGCGGACGTGTCGCGCGGCCAGATGCTTGTTGCCCCCGGAGAGTTGACGCCAACAGATCTGATCGACGCGGAGATCACTGCGCTCGCAGAGGCTCCGGCGCTCAAGCATCGGGCGCGCGTGCATCTGCATGCATTCACATCTGAAGTGATGGCCACAATTTCTCTGTACGGCAATGAGACGATGAAGCCGGGAACGGCGCGGCTGGCGCGATTGAAGCTAACGGGACCGGTTCTCCTGGCGCCTGGAGATCGATTTGTTTTGCGGCAGTCACTGCCGGCGGGAACCGTGGGGGGAGGACGCGTGCTTGATGGCCACCCTCTTCGACAGGCTCGGCGGCTCGACACCGAGAAATGGCTGAAGCAGATGGCTCAGGCCGCGTCAGAGCAGCAACTCGATCTTCGCGTGCAGCGGCGCGAATCAGAGGGAATTCACCTTGACGCGCTCGCGCAGGAAATGGGCTTGAGAGTTGAAGCGGTTCGGGACCTTGCAACGGATCACCTGAAATCCGGCGAACTGGTCGTCACGTCGAGCGATGTCCTTATTTGTCGCACTGCTCATCGCGATGCTATCGACTCGCTCTTGGCTCGATTGAAGGCTGCGGGATCACACGGCCTGAAGAGATCGATCTTGCAAGGCCAGTCAAAGCTTGGTGACGAGATCTTCGCTTCGGTGATGGAGCGGATCGTCGCCGACGCCAAAGCACAGCTAAATGGCGAAGTCATAACCCTGGTGGATGCCGCGCCGCCCGTCTCTGCGACAGAAGGGCAGAATTTGGACACTGTTTCGGCCGTCTACCGAGAGGCGGGACTCGCTCCGCCGAGCGTGCGCGAAGTGGCGCAGCGGCTCCAGATGGTCGACGCGGAAATGCGACGAATCATCACTCTCTTAATTCGCGACAAGAAGCTGGTGCGCATGGGAAGCGACGACGCATTTGTTCATGCCGAGGCTCTGCGCGAGTTGGCTGACCGACTCTCGGCGATGCGGGGGAAAACCATCGATGTCACCGCGTTCAAGGCTCTGACCGGACTGACACGCAAGCACGCTATTCCGCTGCTCGAGCTTCTTGATCGTGAGCGAATTACGCGCAAGCAGGGCGATGTGCGCGTCGTTCTCTGAATCAACCTTTCGGTTGATTCCGGGTCTAAATTCCTGCGTGATATAGTCGTCGCAATTGTCTCCCCACCATGCGACAGGACTCATCGAAGATCAAATTAATCGAAGACGTAGACGCGACGGGAGACGTCGCAAAGGTCTACGACGAGTGGCGCGCGAAATCGGGACGCCAGGAGATGCCCGGCATTCTGAAGTGCTTCAGCCATCGGCCAGACTTCCTGCATGACGTGATGAAGTTCGGCGACACCGTCCACTTCTCCGAGGGGCACCTGACGCGGCGGACGAAGGAAGCGATCGCGAGCTGGGTTTCCTACCTGAATCGCTGTCCATATTGACTGGACTCGCATGCTTACTTCCTGCGTGTTCAGGGAGCAGAAGAGAAGACGGTGCAGGCGCTGGCGCAAGGCGATCTTGCTGGAGCCGGCTTGAGTGACGCAGAGCGTGGGTTGCTGGAGTACGTCAGCAAGGTAACCGAGGCGGCCTATCGCACCACGCATGAGGACGTGCAGAAGCTGCGCGACCTGGGATGGACAGAGCCGCAGATTGCGGAGGCTGTCTACATCACGGCGATGTTCGCTTTTTTCAATCGCGTGGCGGATGCATTTGGTATCGAGCCGCAGAATTATCTCGAAATGAATCAGCTCACGAAGTAGGGACAGGAAAGCACGATGGATCAAGTTGCGCAACCAGTCGAAGTGAAGCAGCGGTCGTGGCGCTCCTGGCGCAAATGGCGGAGGCCCGCCATCGCTGTCGCTTCTGTGTGCTTCGTTCTGTGGATCTGCTTCGTCAGCTACATCGGCTGGGCGATGCGGCAGCCGCCCGAGGTGTTCGGGCATGTGATGGCGCGGATGCCAATGCCGGCGTATTTTGTCATTCCTTTCGAAACGCTGTGGAACCGAGCCCGCAAGGGCAATCTTCAGGTTGGTGATATGGCGCCGCCTCTTCAGGTCAAGCGGCTGAACGAGACCACGCCGGTCGAACTTGGATCGCTGTGGGCGGAGCGACCTGTGGTGCTGGTCTTTGGGAGCTATACCTGACCGCCATTTAGGCGGGAGGTTCCCGCCCTCAACAAGCTGGCCGAGCAGTACAAGGGTAAAGTCGATTTCTACGCCGTGTACATACTCGAAGCGCACCCGACGGACGTTTGGCAGATGCAGTCGAATGTGAAGGATAACGTCCTCTTCCGCAGTCCGACGAATGAGGCGGAGCGCTTTGGCGTAGCGAATGCCTGCGTGCGCAAGCTCGGTATTCACTTCCCAGCGCTGGTGGACTTAATCAATAACCAGGTTGAGGTGGCGTACACCGGCTGGCCCGATCGTCTTTACCTGGTCGGGCAAGGCGGCCGAGTCCTATACAAGAGCACGCCTGGACCGTTCGGCTTTCACCCGGATGATCTGGCGGCGGCGATGAAGAAGCTTCCCCGATCCGCTCAGTGAATTTTGAACACTGCGGGAGCCCTCGTTGCTCCGTTCCAATCACCACGTCAGTGTGACGGTGATGGTCTTCCAGCCTTCGCCGGGTGGGAAATGGAAGCTGAGAAGCATGGGTTGGGTTGGATCGTGCAAGGCTGATTCGGTGAAAGAGATTCCGCCCTGAATTGCCCCCTGAAACCTCGGGCGTGGAGCGATCATTGCATTTCGCACGAGGCTGACGACCCCCACCGAGTTAGACAGACCCTCGATTGTTAAGATCGTCTCGTGTGCTGAAGAATCTTGGCGAATGATTCGCGGCAGGCCTGTCACATTCCCGGGTGTAGGAATCTTGGGACCTTGGTTAGGTACCGGTTTATCTGTCGTGATCCACTCGATTTCGCTAGCGAGTATTTGATCCACTTCGAGCGGAGGAAGCGGGATGTCAACGGTACTCAGCGTGGTCACATCAGATGTCTCGCTGACATTTTGTATATCGTTAGAAATTTTCCAGCCCTTAGGGACGGGTCCCTCCATCTCCACCTGAAGGTGGTCTCCTCTTTTCGAAAAAGAGATATCTGTTTGACCATCCGGAAGGTTTAGGTGCTTGATCGTCGCTCGAGTCCAAGTTGCCGGCAGATGCGGATTCACCGTAATCGTCTTTGTCTGGGCGTCGATGTCGATGCCAAAGAGGCCCCGCAACGTCGGCGTGATGACCATCGCGCTGGACCAGAGCTGGTGGCTGGTGCTGCGGCCGAAGGGGACGAAGTAGTCGCCGGAGAGCAGTTCAGTGACGGCGCCGAGGTCCTGCGACTTGGTCAGGTTCGCGTTCTCCATCAATAAT
>DATJEO010000084.1:0-2240 GCA_035496515.1 Occallatibacter sp. | reverse complement strand
AGATCGACTCGTGGAAGCGCCGGGACGAATTTCCGAAGGAGTTCGTGACGCTGCCGGGTGAATCTTCTCCGAGTTCAGCGCTTGTGGACGCATGCTACACGTTGTTGGTTGCCCCAAAATCAGCCGAGCTCAAATGAGATAGAGTCCTCAAGTCTTCCTGGTAGCGCGCAAGCGTTGCACCGAGGTTGCCCCGATTACCGCTCTGAGCCGTGAGGTCTTTCCCGGTCATAACTATCCCTGCACGCGCACCGCACAAACGCGCGCAGTCCCCAGCGCCAAAGGCAATAACTCGCGCCAGGGAACAAAGTTCCCGATCGCGGAGTGGTAGTATGGTAGTGACGAACGGACCGGAGGGCGTGAAGGACCTCAAGAAGCACCGCCAAGCTTACCTGCGACTTGGGAGTTGATTTGTTCTCGAGCTGCGAGTTCTTGCGCACCGCGAAGGGGCCGGAACAACAAGCGCTCTGCGTTTGATCGGAACGCTCGTGGAAGTGCCACCATATGCCTAAGCGGCACCTAACGGCGAAGAACAGCACATTGAAAACGCGGCTCCCCACAGAGCCGCGGGTGCTCGACGCGCTCTCCACGTACCAAAGCGGGAGGCGTTCCGCGGCTGCTGCTCGTTACGCGCTCGGGCTACGGGCGGACGAATATGGCATCGTTTTTACTGCGCCATCCGCGATCGGATAGCCATTTATAGTTTTCGTCCGGCATGAGCGGAACTCCTCCCACCGCTTCCTTCGAGATTGGCAGGAAGAAGCTGGCGCGCTCCTGCGAGACTTGCAACGATCGGATGGGAACTACGATGCTGTTCTTTCCAGTTGTGAAGAACCCGCCTGAGGCCACGATGGCATAATCGCGCCCGTCCTTGGTCCCGAATACGATGTTCCTCACTTCACCAACGATCTTGTCGTCTGAACTGCGTACTTCCGCGCCGATAATTTCGTCTGCCCTCAAAGCGGGGGCAAGTTGGTCTATTCGTACAAGCGGTTTTGCGCCCTTCTGATCTCGACTGCCTTGCTCGGCACCGCGGCGGATCTTTGGCTCGCGCGCCGCATTTTGCCTGTCGGCGCTCTCCTCATCATTGTCACCCAGCGAACTCATGATTGGGCCCGCAATGAGTTCACGAATAGTTGCCAACATGCGCTCGCAATCGTCATGGCGACCGTATGACTCTAGTGTAAGTGCTGCGTCCCGTAGGCTGCGTAGGTCGCGCACGGCCTGCCTGTTTTTAACGCCGCGAAGCTGGGGCTTATTCAGAATAGCCTCTTCTAGTTTGGCATCTGCGATCTGACATTCGGCTCCCGCCACATCAGTGGCCAGCACCAGGAAGAAAGTGGCGACCAGGATTCGTACCCGTGTCATCTCAGCAACTCCCATGAACGCATCCCGGCCGGTGTCAGACGAGGGCACCGCCAAGCTTATGCGGGTTCGTGTTGGCCGGGCTTTCATTGTCACTCAAACACCGGGTCGTCGGCCCGAGAGGGCTTCAGTCTATCGCAGAGGCCTTTGTATCCGACGGCACGGAGAGGACGAATTCAGTTCCAGGCGTGTGCCGTTTGATGTCCAGCGTCGCCTTCAGCTGTGTTGTGAATGCATTAATTAGCCGCATTCCGAGCCGCTTACCGGACTTAATATCGAAGTCCGCCGGCAGCCCAATGCCCTCGTCGCGAACTGAAACGATGGTGCTGTCATCCGCACTGCGAAAAACTCGTACCCAGGCTCGGCAGTGCCCCTGCGGATAAGCATATTTGGCCGTATTCGTGATCAACTCGTTGACGAGCAGTGCGACAGGAATCGCGCGATCTGTCGCGATTTCAATTGCGGATGCCGCCTCCACTTTGATTTCACAGCCAGGCATCGACTCAGAGAGATCCTGGCAGACAGCAGTCAGGTATGCGCCGAGATCGAGAATCTGAATGGAGCTGCTGGCATACAGCCGTTGATGTGCGCGTGAGATTGCGGCGATACGTCGTGACGCATCACGAAGCCCGTGCTCCTCTTCGGGGTTCCCACTTGCCGCGGCCTGGTGGTGCAGCATAGCCGCAACAATTTGGAGACTGTTGTTGACGCGGTGATTAACTTCTTTAAGCAATACCTGATGGTGGTTGAGGGCTTCCTGAAGACGTTGCTCCATTCGCTGCCGCTCAATCGCCATTCCTAGAATGTTCGCCGCTCCTTGAAGAAACACAATGTCGCTCTCAGAGAATTCTCCCTCCGAACGACTGTCAACCTCAAGC
>DATJEO010000083.1:0-4876 GCA_035496515.1 Occallatibacter sp. | reverse complement strand
GACGCGGTCCACCCACGGGCCCTCGACCGGCATCTCGCCTTCGAGCGTCATGCCGAGCGCGGTGAAAAAAGCGATAGCGGCTCCAAGGTCGTCGACGACGACGCTGACGTGGTCCAATCTCTTGATCGTCATGTCCCTAGTGTAGCAGAGGCCGTGCGCGGCGGTCCAGGCCGACCGTTCTCGCGACTTGGACGTGGTTAGCCGAGGAAACGCAGGGAGATGAGGGCGCAGCCAAGCCGCCGCCAAAGGCTTCATCACGCGATGTTCGGGGAGGGCCGAACCATGAAAGTTGAGAGAAAGATAAAGGTTCTGTTTATCGCAGGTTTTGGTCCAATTGTTCGCGAGACGGCCACAAGTCGCAAACTCTACAGCGAAGCCCTCGGCATTCCTTTCACAGAGGAGAGTGGCGGGTATCTTCATACCGAAGCTCTTCAGGGCGCAAAAACTTTCGCCTTGTGGCCTCTTTCCCAAGCGGCGCTTTCCTGTTTTGGTAATGATTCATGGCCTGCAGACATTCCTGTCCCACAAGCATGGCTGGAGTTCGACGTTGATCACGTAGAACACGCCACGGCAGATCTCGAATCGCAGGGATATCGAGTTCTTGTCAAGAACAAGAAAGAGCCCTGGGGCCAAACTGTCACTCGTCTCCTCTCTCCCGAAGGATTACTGGTCGGCATCACTTTCACTCCTTCGATGCGGAAAGACAAATAAGTGCAATGACGCAAATGCGGCGGCGACCGTTTGCGCAGGGCGGACTGACGCTGCGCGGGCTTCCACCTCACGCAACGGGCGACGGCCCGAACGTATTACAGCCCCGCAATCGACAGAGCCGCGCTAACAGCTTTCAAAAGCTGATCGTCCGAGAAGGGTTTTCCTAGGAGCTGTACCGAGATGTGCGATTGCACCTCTCGGATGAGTTCGAGATCACTGACGACAAAGCTGCCCGATATCGCAATTATCGGCACCTTTGCCCCTTCGCCTCTAAGGGTCGTGATCAGTTCGAAGCCAGTCATGTGCGGCAACGCAAGATCAGTGACGACGATGTCCACTGGGGCGGCGCGGAAAAGGCTCAGCCCAGTGACAGCGTCGCACGTTTGGCGAACGGCGTGCCCCGCACTCGCCAGCGTACGAGCGACCACCTCGCAGACGAGGTCGTCGTCATCGATTACGAGAATCCGCGCCATAGCCCGGCTGCGGTAGAGTTGTACAGGGGTGGGAGAGGAAATCTAACCCGCTGGCGCGCTCTCTCCCAGCGTTGAAGGTGAGTCGAGGGTCAGTCGCTATGCTGGGGCATGACAGAGGATGAGCGGCTGCGTGGCGCCCTTAAGCGCTGGACGGCAAGCCGGTGTCCACCCGTCGCTTCGCGGCAGGGGACTGTTTTATCGCGAGGTCCACGGCGCGCAACAGTGCCTCACCATCAAACGGCTTCGGTGACATCGCGTACTACAAGCTGGGCGGGATGCACCTCTACCTCCTTACCCACCCCGATAACATCAAGGATGTCCTGGTCACTCGCCACCGGCATTTCACGGGACTCGCTTTCGAGGCCGGGCAGAGCATCATCGGCTGTCACCAAGTATTGCCTCCGCAGGTCTATTTGGACTCGCCTCGTCGTCTCGCGCACGCCGCCAGGAACGGGGCCCGCAATCTCTCAAGACCTGCCACAGAGAACACGGCGGTGCTCTTGGACGATCCTGCCGCATCGGCATACTCGATTGTTGCGCGCTGGTGACCGCTAAGAAGTGCGAGCACGGAGTCTTGGGGAATCGTGAGGACGAGCTGCCCACCAGTGGGGGTTGTTCCGGCGAAACCGGGGAGCCGGCGTGGCGGATCCGCGTCCAGCTTCAGCTGCACCTGCACGCTTCCCTGTCGAAGCGCCTGGTCGGTCATGATCGTGCTCATTGTGTGGCCGGGCAGGCAGTCGAAACTGAGAATGACTGCCTCGGTCTGCGGCGCTCCTCGCGGACCTTCTTTCCCGACTGCCCTGAGCCGTGAGGCCGAGCGAATGCCGCCGTCGCTGTCTGACCGGACGGTGTCAACCCTGAATTCCCAGGCGCCCTCGCGTGAGGCACGATCCCCTCCAGTGCAGGCCCCTACTAACGCGAGAGCTGAGAGAGCCGCCCTCAGGCTCGGGGCAAGGCCTTCAGGCCGCCTCGATCCATCACTCACAGCCACTCCCGCGTCATGTTGTTGAATGCGAGGGACTCGTCGGTCAAGCTGGTTAGCCGTCGAACGGCTGACCCCGCTCGAGAACGGTAGTAGCGACGGTAGCGGAAGCGGTAGCAGCATGCGTAGAAGCAAAGAGGCGCGCGCCAGCCTCGGTTGGTCGGGAGCAACTACGTACACAGGATTGCGATCAACAGCTAGAGATGCGGCAGGAGGCGAGCTTCGACTCGCTCGGGTGTCGCCACTCGCCCAGATAGGTCACGCTGAGGGAGACTGAGTTAGTGATGCCCCGGACCGTCAGCTTGCGGCAGGTTCCAATCCCGCTCGCCTCTAACGACCGCCGCTTTGGTGCAATGAAGCACCAATCAAAAGCGTTGCAGAGGGATCTGACTTCCGGTTTGCCACGATCCCTAGGTAAGCCCTCGCCCAACCGAATGCCGGTGAACGAGCGCTTCCAGGAAGGCGGTCATCTCGATGTGTGGCCCTTACGGTTCTGAGTCTTGAAATGGACAGGGTGAACGGCATCACTCCAAATAGTGATTTGTATGCTAGTGTCCGCCTTGAGCTGCGCGGTGACACCGGTTTGAGGCCAATACCATTTCCAGAGCTGGAGAGGTTCGCTGGAGAAGCTCGGCGGCCCCAACGCCTTGAGGAGGGCAGCTTTTGCCGCTATCAAGCTTTGGCTCCTCGCAACCCAGGCCACCCCCTTGTAGAACCTCCCGTGCGAGAACCAATAGTTCTCTTCCTTGACTGGCAAACCAAGTAGGGAGTCAGTGCGCTTCACGGAATAAGTCGTGAGACCCTCGTGGTTTGGGACGAGGATTTTTATCAAGGCTTGGGTATGCGCTGCCGGAAGCGAGTCACCCCACTTGTAACCGATAAAGCCAGCAGGAGCTGGGTTTGATTGCCTAGAGATTGCGACCCGCAGCGCGCCGCTCTCAAAAATTGTTTTCGTCTTACCAACGCCTGCCAAGGCAAGAATTGCGGCGACTAGTATGGAGAACACCGCGCATAGTGCCACTGCGAACTGCGCAGGAGAGAGAGTGAGAGCAGGCCACGTCTGACCAACCACCGCACGCTTAGGCTTGAAGGGATTCAGACGCATTGCACAGACTTCTCGATGGGCGGGGAGACTCCCCCTGCCTTAACCAAGGAACCTTCGCGGGGCTGGGCCGCTGCACTGCCGTGTCCTTCCTAGCGCGGGAGCTCAACTCGCTGGGCTTGATGACCACCGTGCAACCCGCGGCAACGGCCGAGGCCAGCTTGAGACAAATGAACAGCGCGTTCGCATTCCACGCGGTGATCAAGCCGGCCACGCCGACCGGTTCCTGGGTCACCGTCGTCTTGTCCCAGCCGCTCGTCCACGGCAATTCCTGAAGCGCCTTTTCGGCGGCCATGAACGCGTTGACCCCTGACTCCACGATCACTCCCGCGAATCGGACGACACCGCCGTACTCTTCCACCATCGCGGCGGTGAGGTCGTCGATTCGCGCGGAAGCAGCTTCATGCAGACGGCGCAAGATCTTCGCGCGTTCGTCCTTAGTCGACTGACTATAGGTCGCGAACGCGCGCCTGGCCGCCGCGATGGCGCGCCGCGTATCCTCCTCGTCGGCCAGCGTGACCCGCCCGATCACAGAACCGTCGGTGGGTCTGATAATGTCCATGACTTCGCGGCCGTGGGATTCAACGAATGCTCCGTCGATATAATGGGTGGTGAGCGTCTTGACCCCGTCTCCTCTTGCGGCTGTTTTCATGGCCCTCTCCTTAGAACGAAGTGACGACGATCCGGTTGAGTGAGCCATCCTTGAGCGCCGCGTAGCCGTCATTGACGTCGCGCAACGCAATCCTCTTTGAAACCAGATCATCCAGGTTCAGTCGGCCTTGGAGATACAGGTCGGCGTACATCGGGATGTCGCGCTTGAAGTTGGTCGAGCCGAAGTTCACGCCCTGGACGCGCTTCTGTCCCCCGATCGCGTCGAAAATGTTCAGGTCGAGGCTGACTTCGGGTGTGGCTACTCCGACGAGATAGAGCCCGCCTCCGACGCCCAGCATGGCCAGCCCTTGCTCGGCCACCGCCTTCAGCCCCACGAAGTCGAAGACGTGATCCGCCCCTCCCGGCAGGAGACCGCGGACGGCTTCGACCGGCTTCGTCTTCGTCGAGTCGATGACATCCGTCGCGCCAAAGCGTTTGGCAGCCTCCAGTCGCTTCGGCTGGATGTCGATGGCCACGATCCTTGATGCGCCGGCGATGCGTGCACCGCTGATGGCATTGAGCCCAACGCCTCCGGCGCCAAAGATCACGACCGTGTCACCGGCACTCACCCCAGCGGTGTTGAGGATGGCGCCCGCGCCCGTGACGACGCCGCAGCCGAGGAGCGCCGCTTGGACCAAGGGCATGTCCTTCGGCAGAAGGGCGAGTTGATTCTCGTGGATGAGCGCCCGTTCGGCGAACCCGCCGAGCCCGAGGCCCTGGAACAGGGCGACCCCATGACGACTCAAGCGCGGTGGATCCGTCGGCTGCCGCAACGTCGATTCGGGATACTGGCACTGGAAGGATCGGCCGGACAGGCATCGAGCACACGACCCGCATGACTGTGCGAGAGACCCTACGACATGGTCTCCGAGCCGAAATTGTGCGACCTCCGCGCCGATTTCAGCAACGACCCCGGCGACCTCGTGCCCCAGCACCGCCGGCGTCGGAACGATATCG
>DATJEO010000082.1:0-3342 GCA_035496515.1 Occallatibacter sp. | reverse complement strand
TTAAGTACCCGGGCAGAGCGGACACGCTCTGCCCTCTTGCTAACGGAAGCTTTGGGTCATGAGATGACTTAGCGCGCTCTGCCTGCTCCCGTCAGTGCGGGCGGGGGCAGAACCTGAAGTAAGCCGCACTCGCCCCCTACGGCCTCAGTATCGGCGATCTTACACATCGCAGCCGCCGGCCTCGCGGCGCCTCTTGAAGATATCACGTCCCGAACACGGTTAGCTCGTTCGATAATATCGATCATTTGTCCTGCGGCATGAACCGTCAAAGGGTGTTGAGTAGAGCCGGTTCTAGGTGAGATGTAGACGGCCATTTCCCGAGCAATGTCGATCTGCCGGGCCGACGCTTCGGCCAGCAAGGAAATCAATAAGTTTTCCAGTGCGATCACGCGCACGCGAAGTTGCACCAATTCAGCGTTTGTTAGCTCAGGTACTTCCGGCAGGCCAGCTATGAAATTCCGGCCTTCTTGCGGACCGCAAGGCCCTGCCCCACCCTCATTGTCCCATCTCGAAAGCGCTATTTCGCGCGAATGTTCAGTTGCATTCAGCTTTGCCTTTGCCATGCTTTGGCTCCTCAGTTTCTTGACAGCGCTTAAAGCTAATTTAAGCCCCCAATGGGTCACCGTTCCTTCAGGATGCGACTTCGCGCCCCCAGTATGCTGCGAAACCTCAGCGAACTTCCTCGCCCAGCCCCTCAGGTGCGGCGGATCCACGCTAACGCATACGCCCCGCTCTCTGATCAGGCGCACAGCTTCAAGCTTAGCGTAGCTATTGTGCTATCAAGCCTGCCTTCGTTTTTTCCAACGCTAACCATAAGCGGGCGACGGCATCTTCGGCAGTCGCCTGAGGGTGTCCGCTATCGGGTTGCTCGTCCTGAGCCCCCATTGAGGCAGACCATCCAAGGTGCCGATGCGCGAGACTGAATTGATCATCACCGCCCATTTTCTCACACGCTGCAATGAGCTCTTCGAGGGTAGGAATGAACCAAGTTTCCGAGGGAGCTAATTCGCCCAGCGAATAAAAAGACACTCGACCATCGGAAGTGAGAAACTGCCTTCCTTGCCGATGTTGCAGAGGCTGGATATTGGGGAACCCAGCGCATTGTAGCTCTTTCGCGAGTTCGAGATCCATAATGAGATCATAACACCCTCGAAGGGGTGTTCGATCCCTTATTTGTCGCGATGCTCATTGTCTGCTTCACAAAACGATCGACCTCAGGTGCGACACCGTCAGGCCTGATGCAGAACGTAATCCCCTTTAGAGGCCTCCGACCAAACCAGGGCGTTCTCGTCGTTCATTCTTTGATCAGACCAGCGGCTCTCAACGCATTATTGATCACAGCTGCAATGTCGGACCGGTGCGATTGCGAACCTTGCTGCCACCGCGGCGGCTCATTGTCCGTCAATATTTCGCCCTCCAGTACCGGCTTCTCCGTCTCGACATGCGCTGGTCGGGGAAGCTTCGCTATTGTGCCGACCGAAGTGCGAGCGGACGCGATCCCGAAAAACTTCGCGATGTGGTAAGACGACGAAATCCCCACTGGCAATAGGAACGGCCCGGGGACACCGCAAATCTTTTCGCCCTCGCCGGTCGCCAGCGGCGTCCCATGCGCCATATTGGCGATGGTGTAAGACTCTATAAGCTCCGCACCTGCTTTGCCCAGCCAAACTTCTCGCGGATGTCCGTCAACCCGATGTTTCAATGAGGGAGATGGCGGAAGGCCATGCACTTCCGTCCACTGCTTGATTAGTTCTCTCGCATTCGATGGAATCACGGTGTTATCGGCATCTCCATGCCAGATCGAAACGCGCGGCCATGGCCCTCGGTGAGGCGATGCCTCGCGGACAAGGTCCCCCCACCGACGCCGTGAGCGGGATGGACTTCGATACATGCTCTCGAACGCTTGCTGAACGTTCGTAGCCGCGCCGTAAGGCAGGCCCGCAATGATAGCTCCTCCGGCAAATACTTCAGGATAGCAAGCCAGCATGATCGAGGTCATGGCACCGCCTGCTGACAGGCCGGTGATGAATATTCTACGCCGATCGATTTCGTAATCGATGACGCATTTTTCGATCATTTGCCGAATTGAAAGCGGTTCGCCCTGATCGCGCCGACTGTGCTCGGGTACGAACCAGTTGAAGCATCCATTGGGATTGTTGGAGCGCTGCTGCTCCGGCAGAAGCAATGCGAAACCATAACGTTCCGCGAGAGTCGACCAGCCGGCCCCGACATCGTACCCGGCTGCCGTCTGAGTGCATCCATGCAAAACCACGACCAGCGCAGGCTGGTCCTCGAGGACCCGTGGTCGATAAGTGAACATCCGCAGGTTGCCAGGGTTCGATCCGAAGCCGAAGACCTCCCGCAGCCGGGAGCCAGCGCGGTCTCGGGCGGCCCCGCGCGTGGCAGCGTGACCCACTGCACGAAGGAACTTCTGCCACTGAACCCCAGTGTTACCGGCATCGCGTGGAGACCAAAACTTTGTCATGATAATCAGTCCTGCTTCGACCTGCGTCAGTTAAATGCTGCGCTGCACAATACAAGACTGCCCGCTCTCGGAATGTTCCTGGAGCACGATCCGGTTAGCGTGCCTTCCGTGCGCTGTGGGACAGGACGTCCGGATGGCCGACGCGAGGCCAGAGTTCCGTTCAGGGTCATGGACGGACCTAAACCGGCTCCGCCCACTAGGTCGGCTCCACGCCAATGCGCGACACGAAAACCCGGGCGGGGTGGTCCGGTGACCCTAGCGGAAGGCTAGCGTTGCAGTGGTCGGAGATGGATGGCCCCACTGTCAGGCCGCCGAAGCGAACAGGATCGGCGTTGATACACCATGTGCTCACGGAGGACGACGGGCGCGTCGAGGTGAAATTCGCGCCGACGGGTCTCTCTTGCTCGGTTAGCTTTATGAACAATTAGCCGATCGGCGAGACGAGGGCGGGAGTACAAGCTGGGGCCTGTCTAATCTTGGCTCGCGAGCAGTGCGTTACCGCACCCCGACCAGTAATCCAGCCAAAATAAGCCCGACCTTCACGGGCGGAACCGGGACTGGCCCTGCGGGTTTTTCTTAGTTGGGCAACTCACCAAATGCGACCTCAAGCCAATCGGTGCCGGATGAAAGCATGTTTGCTAGTCGGCGACCGCTTATGATCGAGCCGCTCGCCGCAATCCTTGGTACTGCTCTCGATGCTGTAATCGTAATGGACAGCGGCGGCCGCATTGCCGATTGGAACGAGGTGGCGTCGCAGATCTTCGGCTGGAGTCGAGATGAGGCGGTAGGAGCCGAACTTAGCGAGCTGATCATCCCTCCTCAATTCCGGGCAAATCACAGGAAAGGGCTTGAGCGTT
>DATJEO010000081.1:0-2325 GCA_035496515.1 Occallatibacter sp. | reverse complement strand
ATTACTGAATAATTCTCTTCCTCGAGCACGGATCGCATCCAAGAGGAACACATGAGTGCAAACCAAATATCAGCCAGTCAGGCGGGCCAGGTTTCGTTTGGCCCGGAACTCACGGTAAATCGGCTAGGCTTCGGCGCCATGCGGCTCACCGGAGAAGGCATTTGGGGCCCGCCCAAAAATCGCGGCCGCGCGTTAGCTGTTCTGCGCCGCGCTATCGACTTAGGGGTTAACTTCATCGATACGGCCGACTCGTATGGTCCTTACGTGAATGAAGAATTGATCGCAGAGGCTCTATACCCGTACCCTGCCGGGCTCGTCGTTGCGACAAAGGGCGGATGGAACCGCCCAGGGCCGAATCAATGGACCCACAACGCCACTCCGCCGCACCTCCGCAGCGCCGTCGAAGGCAGCCTAAAGCGACTGCGTCTGGACCGCATCGATATTTACCAGTTGCACGTTCCTGACCCGGTGGTCTCCTTCGATGCCTCCGTCGAGACCTTGGCTGAATTAAGGGCGGAAGGAAAAATTCGCTGCGTCGCCTTGTCGAATGTGACACAGGAACACATCGAACGCGCCCGTAAGATCGTGCCCATTGTTTCGGTGCAGAACCGCTACAGTTTTGCGGATCGTGAATGGGATTACGTAGTGGACTACTGCGAGCGAAGCGGAATCGCATTCATTCCTTGGGCTCCGCTAGGATCGGGCAGGGTCGCAGGAGATGTCCTGCGGGAAGTGGCGGACGCGCACCAAGTCCAACCCATGCAAGTTGCGCTCGCATGGCTGCTGTGGCGCTCACCCATCGCGCTTCCCATACCCGGTACTTCCTCATTGCAGCATCTCGAACAGAATGTTGCAGCAGCGGCGCTCAAGCTCAGCGATGATGAATGCGAGCGCCTGTACGGTGTCCCCGAACTGATTGGAGCACGATAACAGTTCCGGAATCTGATCTTGGCCTTGCTGCAGCCAGTTCAGTTGCGAGCGTCAGTTGACACGGCCCCTCGCCAAGTGAAAACATCCCCGCGCATTCATTCTGCCCGCGATTATGCGGTCAATTTCCCGCTCAGTGGTAGAGACGTTGCTCGCAATGTCTTTACGCTAGTGGGATCTTCGGAGGCAATCAGGTGCGACCTCGGAGACTTCTCGGTGTGCTCATGTTCCTGGCAGGCATATCCGTAACCGCTTCGGCAACTCCCGTTCACTTGCGCTGCGAATACCGGCAGAACCCGTTGGGCATCGACGCCGCCGAGCCGCACCTCTCGTGGCAGAGCGACAGCAGTGAGCGCAACTGGAAACAGGCGGCATACCAGATTCTGGTGGCCAGCAGCATCGATTTGTTGCGTGCAGGACACCCGGATCTCTGGGACAGCGGAAAATTGGAGTCCGACGAGTCCGTCGGAATTGCTTACAAAGGACCGTCGCTGGAGTCTCGGAAACGATATTACTGGGGCGTCCGCGTCTGGGATGCGGCCGGTCAGATGTCTGAATCGACAGAGGAGGCCTGGTGGGAAGCGGGCCTGCTGCATCCGTCCGACTGGAAGGCTAGCTGGATCTATTGGAAGAATCCCGAGGACGAAGTGGATCGGGCAGGCATTCGCTGGATCTGGCTTGCCGGGGAAGATGCGTTTGCTGCAGAGCCGAAAAAGCTTGCGAGTTTTCGCGTTTCGTTCAAGCTGTCGGAAAAGCCGAGAACGGCCGATTTGAGTCTCGCTGTTCGAGGGGATTTCATCGCCAAAGTGAATGGTCATCCAATCGACAACAAGCATAGGTGGGGCAGCTTCGATTGGCGCGATATTTCCGACGAACTGGTGGTAGGGAATAACTCCGTCGAGGTTACGGTTACAGCTCCCCAAACTCCCGAGCGCGCCGCTGGGACAGGAGTGAACACGGTGCAAGCTGGACTGGCGGCGCTTGTAAAGGTCACTTCTAGGACCGGCACCATTTTGCGCTTTCCTACCGATCAGCACTGGATGGCCGCACCCGAAGGAAACTCCAACTGGCAGCAGGCCAAAGTTGTTGCGGACCTGCAAGACAAGCGACTAGGCGATCCCGGACCATTGCCGGAGCCGGCGGCCTATCTCAGACGTGTGTTCCCGGTCGCAAAAAGCGTCCGCCGTGCCCGGCTCTATGTGACCGCTCTCGGCAGCTATCGCGTCTTCCTCAACGGCCAGCGCGTCGGCGCCGATTTCATGACGCCAGACTTCACCGACTATCGCAAGCGCGTGCTCTACCAGGTCTACGACGTGAGCAGCCTGTTACGGAACGGCGGCAACGTGGTTGCTGCGCTGCTCGGAGACGGCTGGTATGGCAGCGGCCTCACTTGGGTGG
>DATJEO010000080.1:0-11672 GCA_035496515.1 Occallatibacter sp. | reverse complement strand
AGGGTTCGACAAGGAATTCAAGATGTACTGCGCTCAGTTCTGGGCGTGGGGCATGGTTACGCCTCTTATCATTGCGTTCGATCGGCGTCTGCCGTTTTCGGGCAGGCAGCTGGGGATGCGCGTGCTGGCTCACCTGGCGGCCAGTCCGATCCTGACGCTTATCGGCTTCTACATCATGAAGGCACTACGGGTGACGCTGGGGACGGATCCGCCGAGTTCGCTGTCGCCACACCAGGTATTCAGCATCATGATGATCGGCTGGCAGCTCTGGTTCTGGCTGATCTACTGGATCGTGGCGGGCGCGATCCAAGCATATCGCTACTACGAGCGGTATATGAATACGGAGTTGCGGCTGGAGCGGCTGGAGCACAGCTTCAGTGAGGCGCGGCTGAACGCGTTGAGGATGCAGCTCGATCCGCATTTTCTGTTCAATGCGCTGAATACAATTTCCTCCCATGTTGAGCGGGATCCGAAGCTGACACGGCGAATGATCGAGCACCTGGGCGATCTGCTGCGGATGTCGCTCGAGTCAAAAGACAGGCAGGAGGTTCCGCTAACGGAGGAGATTGCATTTCTGGAGCACTATCTGGAGATCCAGAAGATTCGGTTCGGCGATGCGTTGCGGGTGGTGATGGATGTGGCGCCTGAGGTGAAGTACGCCGCGGTGCCGTCGATGTTTATCCAGCCGCTGGTGGAGAACGCGATCCGGCATGGGATTTCGCGAAGGGCCGCGGGCGGAACGATCGTGGTGAGGGCGAAGCCATTGGGAGAAAGGCTTGAGGTTCGCGTGCTGGACGACGGCGTGGGATTGCCGCCGGGCTGGAAGCTTGAACAGCAAGAAGGTCTGGGATTGTCGATAACAAGACAGCGCATTGCGGGGCTTCATCCCAATGGGACGAGCCGCTTTGCCGTAAGGAATCGCATGGAAGGGGGCACCGAAGTAGAGGTGTCGCTGCCCTTGCGGCTGGTGGGAGACGAGAAGAGTGAACGCGCGTACGCTTGAGCCGATTCATGTGCTAGTGGCCGATGATGAGCTGCCGGCGCGGCAGAGGCTGATTGATTTATTGCGGCGGGATGACCAGGTGGCGTCGGTGAGCGAGGCCGCGGATGGTGAGACCGCGGTGGAGATGATCCAGCGCGAGAAGCCGGGGCTGCTTTTTCTGGATGTGCAGATGCCGGAGCTGGATGGGCTGGGCGTGATTGATGCACTCGGCGCGGCGGATATGCCGCTGACGGTGTTTGTGACGGCATATGATCAGCATGCGATTCGGGCGTTTGAGTCGAATGCGCTGGATTACTTGTTGAAGCCGTTCAGTGATGAGCGCTTCGAAGCGACGATGGCGCGAGTGAAGGCGCGGCTGGACGAACGCAGCATGCGGGAGTTTGGCCAGCGCGTAATGAAGATGGTGAGCGCTGCGCCGTCAGCTTCGGAGAAGAGGCTGGACCGGCTGGTGGTGAAAGCCGGGGGTACTACGCGGTTCATTCGCGTGATCGATATCGACTGGATCGAGGCGGCGGGGGTTTACGTGACGCTGCACGTCGGCGGCAAGGAGCTGCTGTACCGCGCGGCGCTGAACGATCTGGCGGAGAAGCTGGATCCGCGACGTTTTGTGCGGGTGCATCGGTCGGCGCTGATCAATATCGAGAGCGTGGTGCAGCTGGAGCCGATTTCACACGGGGAGTTTGAGGCCGTACTGAAGAACGGATCGCGGACGCGGGTGAGCAGGACGTATCGCGGGCAACTCGAAAAGCGCCTCGGCCAGCCGTTGTAGCCTTCTCTCATGGGCCGACACCGAGCGCGATCAGCCAAAAAAACAAAAGTAGGCATCGACGGCTATCTCCTTGCCAGTGGCATCCTGTTTGTCGCGTTGGTACTAAGCCTTACCGCAATGCAGATTGCTTCCAGTTCCGGCGCCCAGAAGCGTGTAGAAGTATTCGCATGGTGCAGCGCGGTTACCGTATGCACCAGCGGATTGTTCTTAATGTTGTGGGCCGTCCGGCACAACCAACGCGAGAGGCTGGAGAAGCTGAAAGATGAGGCTCCTCCCGTTTTTAATCTCAACGAAGACTACCGGGCGAGGCACGATGTGAGCGACGTCATCATCTACGCAATCATGGGAGGCGGTCTCATGTTTGTGGCTAGTGGAATCGGCCTTCATGGACATTGGCTGATGGGGTCTGTAGCGTTGGCGCTATCGCTTTTCGGGCTTGTCATGTTCTACAAATCCCTATTCTTCTCGGTTCTGTTTACGGACAAGCTGATCGTGGTAGAGATGAAACCGTTTATCAAGTATTCGGAAACGTGGGAAGCCGTCAAGGCCATCTACCATATGGGGATTAGCCGAAAGATCGTTTTCTCCGACGGGAAGAGCGTCGTTGTTGGATACGGGATAGGAGATTCCCGAAGGATTGCGGCCATTCTAAAGAAACATGTCCACTCGAACCTTTGGGAGCCAAGGCTAATCTGGTTCTGAATTCGGTGCTTTCTTGCTACACAGATATCGTCGGAGATGGCCTGATCAAACACCTCGGTCATCGATCTGCCTCGAATGGCTCGAAGTGCTCAGGCAACGGCAGCACGGATTCCAAGCTCTTCAGCAAGCTCGCCAAGTCTTCGATCTCTTGTCCAGATTCGGATCGATTGGCTGAAAAGCACGGAGGCTATCAGGTGAATGTCTGTCACATCGATTCCACGTCTAAATAGCCTCCGCTGCTCAATGAGCTCACGCAGTTCAGCTATTTCCGCGACGGGCATATGATGCAATAGAGCCATATTCTTGAGGAACTGCGCTCTATTCGCGATCGAACCTAGTGCCAACTCCAAAATGATGTACGGATGCGTTGCTACATCATCGTTCTCCAGCAGCTGCTTGAGCCTGGGCTCAGGCTTCCGTAGGTGATCGATCCAGATCGAGGTATCGACAAGAATCACAGCTTCACCCGTTTGCGCGGAACTGCTTCAGCACTTGGATCAGTGCCACCCATTGCCGCAAGTCGGCGAGCAGCTTCCTGACGAACGAGCCTTGTCAGAGCCTCGCGGATCAGGGCTGCCTTCTCCTTGATCCCTGTGTAGTCTTCCGCCTTCTTGAGCAGGTCGTCATCGAGTGCGATGGTGGTTCTCATTTCAATCTCCCAGGCACATATTTTAGCACTTCTTCGATGCGAAATATGGTGCGTATCCAAGCTGGGCGTACGCCTGGGCGTACGCGGCCGATCTCGGTTCGCATCAGCGGTGAAAAGCGAAAGGGACGGCTGATTGGCCGTCCCTTTGGTATTTCGTAATTCAGTTCGAACTAGACGGGCTGAACGTTCTCAGCCTGCCATCCCTTGGGTCCCTTGACCACGTTGAACTGAACGGACTGGCCTTCCTGCAGTGAGCGGAAGCCCTGCGCCTGAATGGCGGTGTGATGGACGAATACGTCCTCGCCGTTCTGACGGGTGATAAATCCAAAACCTTTTGCGTCGTTGAACCATTTAACTGTGCCCTGTTCCATGAGAGGGAAACTCCTTGATGCTGATTTACCGCCGAATTGCAATTGGAAGTGTTGCTGTGGAGCGGTAACTCGGAACAGGCAAGTACTTCTGAATCGAATTCTGGGATTGAAATGAGTGTAGCATGGGTGGGGAGAAAGCCGTGCCGCACGACAGTAACCGCGTCCTTGTCATCAATCCCGGATCGACGTCTACGAAGTTCGGAATATTCAAGAAAGACGGACCGGAGTGGGTGGCGACGGTACAGCATGGAGATGAGGAGATCGAGCAGTTTCGGGGGCGCTCGATGCTGGCGCGGACGGGGTATCGCGCGGGGGTGATCGAGAACGCGCTTGCCGCGGCTGGGTACGACACAAAGAAATTTGCGGCCGTGGGCGGCCGGGGCGGTTTTCTGCCCCCTATGGCGTGCGGGACGTATCTGGTCGACGAGGCAATCATCGAGGAATTGCGCGAGGCACGGCGCGGCGAACATGCGAGCAATCTGGGAGCGGTGCTGGCGCTGCGATTCGCGCAAGCCGCCGGGGTAAATGCGTACATTGTCGATCCGGTGACCGTCGATGAGTGGCAGGATTGCGCGCGGCTTTCAGGGACTCCCTTGATCGAAAGATGGTGCGTGGGGCACGCGTTGAACATCAAGGCGGTGGCGCGGCGGTTTGCGCAGGAGTCGGGGCGGCCGTATGCGGATTTGCGGCTGATCGTCGCACACATGGGGAGCGGAATTACGGTTTCGGCGCATCGCGATGGAAGGATGATCGACAACAACACGCCGGAGGAAGGGCCGTTCGGACCGGACCGGACCGGATCGCTGCCGGTTCGCGAACTGATCAAACTGTGCATGACGGGTGAGCATACGCAGAGACAGCTTGATCGCATGGTGTTTGGCGAGGGTGGGCTGTTTGCGTACCTGGGGACGCGTGATCTGAAGGAAGTCGAGCGACGGGCGGACGCGGGAGACGTTAAGGCTGCGGCAGTATATGACGCGATGATCTACCAGGTTGCAAAAGAGTCTGGCGCGATGGCGGCTGTGCTGGAGGGACGCGTGGATGCGGTGCTGCTGACCGGAGGCATGGCGCATTCGGAACGGCTTGTAGGAAAGCTACGGAAGTACATTGAGTGGATCGCGCCGGTGAAGGTCTATGCGGGCGAGGATGAGCTGCAGTCGATCGCGGAGGGAGTGTTTCGCGTTCTCCATGGTGAGGAGCAGGCGAAGCGGCTCGAAGAGCATCTGGCGGAAGAGAAGAGCCGGGACGCGCTGGTGATCGGTCTGGAGTAGCGCGTCCGATTAGAGTGTTGCTTTCTACTTCGAGAGTATTCGGAGGCTGGTTGAGATCGGCAGGCCGATGAGGAACATGTGGGCGAGCAGTCCCTGGACGAGTCCGCGATAGGTGTATGGGCCCATGGCGTGGTAGGCGCTGAGGGGAAGGATCACCAGGTTCATGAACAGGAAGAACACGATACCGAAGACGAGGCCGCAGATGAAGAAGCTATCGCGAAGGAACGGAAGCTTGCGGCTCGCGAGGCAATAGGCGGCTGCAGCGGAGAAGGCAATCAGGTAGTGGATAAAGAGGCCCAGAATGTAATGGCCTGCCGAGGGAGTGCGGGCTGCGGCTCCGATGAGGCCACCGGCGATGCCAAGAGGCATCATGCGGCCGAAAGTGAGGTAGGCCGAAGTCATGTCGAGGAGGCCGGCGACGAATCCTCCGGCGAGAATGGGGAAGAGGAGCGGATGCTGCGAGACACGCGGCGAGACGACACTTGTTGTCATTAGCGACCTCGAGGAAGGAAGTCTTTCTATCAGTCATGCTGAGGTCGCACTGGCGATGGTGGGAAGCGGTTTGAGGCGAAACGGACCTGTGGCGAACGAGGCGGTACTTCTTTTTGGGGGAACTGCTCAGACCTTCTGCAGATTGGCGAATTTTTCCATCAGCTTTTTCATTCCGTGGTGAGGGAAGAGCACGGTGAGCTTGGCTTCGTCGCCTTCGCCTTCGCGCATGACTACGGTGCCTTCGCCGTATTTGCTGTGGCGAACGCGCTGACCCTTCTTGAGGCCAGCGGCGCCGGAGGGTTCGGGAATATCCATCTTGGGTCGTGTGGAGCGAGTGAATGAGCCGGGCTTGACGCCGCGGCCGCCGAAGAAGCGGGCGATATTGTCTATCGAGCCGCCCTCCGGGCTTTCACCTTTTGGAGTAGAGCGTTGGGAATAAGAGAAACGCGAGGTGTCCTGGTTTTCGTCTTCGTAGTTGTAGTGGCGGCTCTCGTAGTCGCCGTGTTGGCTTTGCCGGCGATTTGCGCCGTAGCCGCGGCCATTGCCGTATGAGGGGACGGACCACGCGGGTGAACGGCCGCCGAGGTTTTCGACGAGCTGGCTGGGGACTTCTTCGAGGAAGCGCGAAGGGATGCTTTGTTCGGGTGCGTCGTTTCCGTAGCGGCGGCGGTAGTGGGCGCGGGTGAGGATGAGCGTATTCATGGCGCGGGTCATACCGACGTAGCAGAGGCGGCGCTCCTCTTCGAGTTCCTCGGGATTCATCAGCGTGCGCGAGTGCGGGAAGAGGCCTTCTTCCAATCCGGCGAGGAAGACAAGCGGGAATTCGAGGCCCTTGGCGGCGTGCAGAGTCATGAGGGTGACGCGGGCGTTGGGATCGAACTGGTCGGTGTCGGAGGCGAGTGCGGCGTGATCGAGGAAGTCGGCAAGGGTTTCGCCGCGGACCTCGGCGTCATGTGCGGCGTTGGCGAGTTCCTTGAGGTTTTCAATACGGCTGAAGGACTCGGGTGAAGCTTCGGCTTCAAGGGCTTTGATGTAGCCGGAACGGTCGATGATAAAGCGGATCAGTTCGGGGAGTGTGGCCGGATCACCCGGCTTGCGAAACGGGTTTTCGTCTTCGGACGCGGGACCATCTACGTCTGAGAACTCTCTGCCGCCTCTCGTTGCGGAGAGGGCGGGTGCCTGATCTTTGGACAGAGGTGAGGCGCTAGTCGCGTGCGTGGAGGCCTGTGCTTCCTTGGGCATCTTCAAGAAGGGTCGCGCGGGCTTTTCGGCGAACGGCGAGAAGTGACTCGGGTCGAGCAGCGGAATCTGATTTTCGTTGCTGCCGAAGCTGAACTCGGCCGCAGCGTCGAGAGCGTCGGCGACTTCCTGCTTCTCGTCTTCGCCCGGCTCGGCCGCTCCGAAGCTGAAGTCGGTGTCGGCGTCTTCAGAGCCGATGTCGGCGGAGAGTTTGCCTGCGAAGTCGGGGTCCATCATGGCCTGAGCGTCGAGGATGAGCTGACGGAACGAACCGAGGGACATGCCTGCGCGGCTGGAGATGAGGTTCTGCTCAATGGCGACCTTCATCGCATCCCAGGTGGACTGGCCGGTTTCAAGGGCGAGCCGCTCGAGTGTCGCGAGGGTGGTTGCGCCGATGCCGCGAGCAGGGGTGTTGATCACGCGATTGAGTGCCATGGAATCGTGCGGGTTGCGAACGAGGCGGAGGTAGCTGAGCAGATCCTTGATTTCGGCGCGCTCGTAGAAGCTGAATCCGCCGACCATGGAGTAACTGATGCCATAGCGGCGAAGGGCTTCTTCGACGAGACGTGACTGCGAGTTGGTGCGGTAAAGGACGGCGCAATGCGCTTCGTCGCCTGATTCGGTGGACTCGCGTAGAAATTTCTGGATGCGGTCGGCGATGAAGAGAGCTTCGTTCTCGCCATCGGGGGCTTCGTAGTAGCCGATCAGCGATCCGCCCTGGCGATCGGTCCAGAGCTTTTTGCCTTTGCGTCGAAGGTTATTGGAGACGACGGCGCCGGCGGCTTCGAGGATGACCTGGGTGGAGCGGTAGTTCTGTTCGAGTCGGACGATTTTGGCATTGGGAAAGTCCTGCTCGAACTCGAGGATGTTGCGAATGTCAGCGCCGCGCCAGGAGTAAATACTCTGATCTTCGTCGCCCACAGCGCAGACGTTCTTGTGTTCCCCGGCGAGCAGCTTCATCAGCTCGTATTGGGGGCGATTGGTGTCCTGGTATTCGTCGACGAGGACATAGCGGTATTTGCGCTGGTAGTACGCGCGGGTCGATTCGGAGACTTTGAGGAGGCGGACGGCTTCGAGTAGAAGGTCGTCAAAGTCCATCGCGTTATTTTTGCGGAGCTCGTCTTTGTAGCTCTTGTAGATGTGGGCGATACGCTCGCTGTCGGGGTCCTTGGAGCCGAGATAGTAGTCCTGGGGATCGACCATGTGGTTCTTGGCCCAGGAGATGCGGCTGAGGACGGTTCGTGGTGTGAGCTGCTTGGTATCGAGGCCCATGCGGCGCATGACCTGCTTGACGATGTTCTGCTGGTCGGTTTCGTCGAAGATGGCGAAGGACTTGGTCAGCCCCTGATTGTTGACGCGAAGGGCCTCGATGTCGCGGCGAAGGATGCGGACGCAAAGGGAATGGAAAGTCGCGAGGAGTGGCTTGCTGAGGGACGAGTGGCCGAGGAGCTTCTCTACGCGTTCTGCCATTTCAGCAGCAGCCTTGTTGGTAAACGTAACAGCAAGAATGGAATCCGGAGAGACACCCTTCTCCTGAATGAGCCAGGCGATGCGGCTGGTGATGACGCGCGTTTTGCCGGAACCGGCGCCCGCGAGGATGAGGAGAGGGCCTTCGGTGGTTTCAACGGCTGCGCGTTGTTCTGGATTGAGTTTTGCGATGAGCGACTGCGACAAAGTGGGGCGTCCGGTGGGAAAGATCCTTGTTCTAGTTTACCTTTCCGGCGATGTTCGTGCGTGAAGCGGTGGATTCGGCACAGCGCTGATTTCCAGAGGAGGCAGTTGACTTGGAGTATTCCCGAGATGATTCGAGGTGCTCGATGAACAAACCTTTGTGACCCTCGACATAGCCTGGCTGGCGTTCGAGCGGTACCCTCGCGGGTTGTAATTCAGCAAACTTAACCTTGCGCCCGATGTAGCCCAGCAGACCCCATGAGCGACCACCCCGGTGCTAGGGGAGTGGGTCATGGGCTTTCGCGTTGGACGTTTCTGCTTCGGGCTCGCGCTTGCGTGGTCCGCGTCTTTGTCATGCCTGGCTTCGCCGACAAACAGCAAGTTGTTGTGGCTGGTGCCGCCGGGTGCCCAGATGGTGGCGGGCTTTGAGAACTATCAAGACGAACATCATCATGGTCAGCTGCTGCTGTCGACGCGGAATAATCGTCTCGACCTTGCAGACTGGCAATCGATTGCGGGTGTGGATCATAAGCGAGCCGTGGAAGAAGTGATCGAAGTTGCGGCTTCGCCGGTTGGCGGTCAGCTGCCGGAGCATTTGCTGCTGGTGGCGGGACGATTCGACCGAGAGAAGATCTTTCGATCATTGCAGGTGAATGGGGGGAAGCAGACGGAGTACAGGGGCCAGACGGTGATGCTGATCAAGCCGTTCGCGCGTGAGAAGGGCGTGATGGCAGGGACTCGATGGCTGATCATTTTGGAAGACCGGCTAGCGATGCTGGGAACTCCATCAATTGTGAAGAGCGCACTGCAACGATATCTGAACCATGCGGACGTGGATATGCTGCTGCGGGAGCGGCTGAGCCAACTACCTCTGGACGTGAGTTCCTGGAATGTTTTGAGTTCGCTGCCGCAAGCTCCTACGGGATACACGACAGCACAACCGGCGAGTCCATGGGCGAGATTCTTCGAGGGCGCGAATGTGCTGATGGTGGGTACGCGGTTCGGCTCGAAGATTCGCGTGCACTTTGCGCTGCATGCGGACGAGGATCGCGGCGCGGAATTCTTTGAGCAGAAGACGGCTTCGTTTGCGGAGGTATTCTCGCCTGAACGGATCGGCAGTTCGCGACGGCCGCGGGTGGCAGGCGTTGAAGTCGGGCCGAACCGGGTGCAGGGTTCCGTTCAACTCTCGCGAAAGCAGTTTGACGCGTGGAGCGACTGGACGAACAACTTCGGGCGCGTGCCTGCGATACCGGATCGCCAGGCCGCTGCGGGGCAATAGATTGCGCTGAAGAACGTGACGGGTTGCTGTTGAAGTGAGCGGCAAGTCTCCTATGCGGCTGTGGGCGGCGATGCGTGCGGAGGGCGGGCGGTATTCTGAGTTCACGATGACAGTGAAGAGAGTGGCCGTCTACTGCGGATCGGCAAACGGCAGCGATCCTGCTTTTCTGGCGGAAGCGAAGCGACTGGGTCAGTTGATTGCGGAATCGGGGCTTGGGCTCGTCTACGGCGGCGCGAGCGTGGGGCTGATGGGCGCAGTGGCGGATGCGGCGCTAGCGGGGGGCGCGGAGGTGATCGGCGTGCTGCCGGAAATCCTGTCGGGCAGCGAGATCGCGCATCGCGGATTGACGACGCTGGAGATGGTTCCGACGATGCACGAGCGCAAGGCGCGGATGGTGAAGCTTGCGGATGCCTTTCTGATGCTGCCGGGCGGATATGGAACCCTCGACGAGATGATGGAGATCGTGACGTGGAAGCAGCTTCGGTTGCATGCGAAGCCATGCATCCTGATCAACACGTCGGGGTATTGGGATGTGCTGCTCGAGTTTCTGGATCGCGCGGTGGAGGCGGGGTTCCTGAAGACGGAGAATCGCGAACTGCTGGAGGTGGTGGGGACGGCGGCAGAGGCGGTGGAGAGAAGCAGGGAACGAGGGGACGAGGTGACGAGGAGATAAGGGCACGAGGGGACAAGGGGAAGAGGGGACAAAATTAGGGAGCAGGGAATAGGGGAAGAGGGCTCGATGCGGGAATTGGGATGGGTGTCGGTGTTTGTGTGTTTTGTCTGGATGCTCGCGGGGGCTGAGGGGCAGAGCGCGGGTTCGCATGTGGCTTCGGCCGGAGGTCAGGCGGGGGCGCGGTCGGCGGAGTATGCGCGGGTGCAGGAGCGTTTGGCGCGGGGGTGGAACACATGGGATGTGCACAGCGTGGCGACGCAGGTTCTGCTGCCGGACGGTTTGGCGATTCATGTGGGGATGAAGCACAACTCTTCGCTGAACGGGGATGCGTGGCTGGGGGATGCTCTGATCGGACGGCTCGATAAAGATGCGGAGAAGGTGACGCCGGGTCCGCATGCATGGGATGGGTCTTATACGCGGGCGGATTACCAGTGGAACGGGCACAAGTGGCGCGTGGAGAGCGCGCATGATGGCGATGATCTGGTGATGCTGGTGACTCCACTGGAAAACAAGAATGCGCTGCCGCCGACGGTGGTGTTCTCAGTCGCTTACCTAGGCAACTATTTCGGCACCGTACATCGTGAGTGGGGGCAACCGGAACAGGTTGCTAGTGTGCGAACCCTCACTGGCTACATCAATGCTAGGAATGCTCGAGAAATAAATGTCTACTGCACGTGTGAGAGTGCTGGATCCAGTTTCACGGTCGTTCCGATTCCGGCTCCTTATTTCTCAGCCGAACTGATCGGGCCGGTGGGCATCAGCACCGGTAAGCGTCGCACTTCAGAAGGAATCCGCACAGTGATTCAGAAGCAGAAGGCTGCATATGAAGCGTTGATCAATGAAGCGGGTGCGAATAGTCCAATCCTCGATGCGATTGAGACAACGCTGGGGTGGGACACGATCTATGAGCCGGAGAAGGGACGGGTGATTTCGCCGGTGTCGCGGGTGTGGTCGGTGGGATGGGGCGGGTATGTGCTGTTCGACTGGGACACTTTCTTTGCGGCGACCATGGCTTCGATCGGCGACAAGGACCTGGCGTATGCGAATGCGTTGGAGACATTGCGTGAGGAGACTCCGCAGGGTTTTGTGCCGAACTATGCGCGGGCGGGGAACTGGAAGAGTACGGATCGCTCGGAGCCGCCGGTCGGTGCGATTACGGTGTTGGGTCTCTACCGGAAGTTTCACGACCGTTGGTTCATCGAGGATGCGTTTGCGCCGCTGCTGAGCTGGAATCGGTGGTGGAACGAGCACCGGCAGATGCAGGGGTTCATCGTGCTGGGGAGCGATCCCGAGAACGAGCCGGTGAACGTGGATGATGGTTCGAAGGGGACGTGGCAGGGTGCGGTGTATGAGTCGGGGCTGGATAACAGCCCGATGTATGACGGGACTTTTTACAACAAGGAGACGCATCTGCTGGAGTACGCGGATGTCGGGATGACGAGCCTGTATATCGCGGACTGCAATGCGCTGGCGGAGATTGCGGAAGCGCTGGGAAAGGCGGCGGAGGCGAGGGAACTTCGGGAGCGAGCGGAGCGGTACCGGGCAAAGCTGCA
>DATJEO010000079.1:0-2511 GCA_035496515.1 Occallatibacter sp. | reverse complement strand
TGTATCCGCCGCTCTGCTTGACGATTCCATAGACCATGGAAAGGCCGAGCCCGGTGCCTTTGCCCACTTCCTTAGTCGTGTAGAACGGTTCGAAGATGCGGGACTGGGTTTCGGACGACATGCCGCATCCGTTATCGGTGACCGCCAGCATGACGTAGCTTCCCGGCTGCACCGGCTGATGATCGGTGGCGTAGGCTTGATCCAAAATTGCGTTGGCAGTCTCGAGTGTGATCTTGCCGCCGCGAGGCATGGCGTCGCGCGAATTCAGGGCAAGATTCATGATGACTTGCTCGATCTGCCCCGGATCGGCTTTCACGGAGCCGAGATCCTTCGCAGGCACGGTGAAGACTTCTATGTCCTCTCCAATCAGCCGCCGCAATAACGAATCGAGATTCAGCAGGACGTCATTGAGATTGAGGACCCGTGGCGTCAGCACGGTCTTTCGGCTGAAGGCGAGCAATTGGCGGGTGATACCAGCCGCACGCTCGGCGGCGGATTTAATCTGCGCGGTGCTCTCGGCCATGCGGCTGCCGGCAGGAACATTATCAGCGAGAAGCTGCGTATATCCGAGGATGACGGTGAGCAGGTTGTTGAAGTCGTGAGCGACGCCTCCGGCGAGGCGGCCGACCGCTTCCATCTTCTGCGACTGTCGCAGGCGTTCTTCCAGAGCGACGCGCTCGGTCACGTCCTGTACGAGGGAAGCGACGCCGAACACACGTCCTGATTCGTCAACCAGCGGAGTGTTGTACCACTCGCAAGAGATGAGGCGGCCATCTTTGGTGATGTTGTCGTTGTGGCCGAACCTTGCGCGGGATGCATCGCGTCCTTCGGCAGGATGGATCAGATCGCGCCACACGCGATCGACTTGCTCACGGTACGCGTCGGGGACAATCAAGCTGCCATGCTGGCCCAGAGCCTCCTGGCGAGTGTAGCCAAAGATTCGTTCGGCGGAGGGATTCCAGGCGGTCACGCGGAAATCGAGATTCCACTCCACCACCGCCAGAGGAGTGTGATCAAAATGAAAGCGCAGTTTCTGCTGCGACTGGCGGATCTCTTCTTCGGCCTGTTTTCTGGCGGTAATATCGCGGCAGATTCCCAGCAAGCCGGCGATTTCTCCGTGGGCGTCGCGATAAGGGCCTTTGGTAGCGAGATAGAGGCGGCTGATGCCGTCGGCTCCGGCGGCGCGCTCTTCGTAGGTCTGAGTGGTTCCCGATGCCAACACTTTGCGGTCGAGTTCCATGACGGTGGGAGCAGTCTCGGGGCTGAGCAGTTCGGAATCGTCTTTGCCGAGGACCTGCTCGACGGTGCGCCCGATCAAGGCCGCCCCTGCGGAGTTGATCATCAGATAACGTCCGTTGAGATCCTTTACGAACACTGCGTCGGTGGTGCCCTCGGTGATGCCGCGCAGCAGGGCGAGGTTCTTCTTCAATTCGCCCGAGCTGATCAGGAGCTGGTTCTGAACCACGAACATGCGGCCGGTTGCGGCGGCGAACGATACGATGACCAGCACTGCGGCCCACCAGAATTGCTCCCGGGCGATGGATAGGGCCAGGGGAAAAACGATGGCGGGAATCAGCGCGGGAGAAAACTGGGCCAGCCGTTGCAGAGTGCCGGAGCGCGACTCGAGCGGAACTTCCTCTTCGCGATCACTCCATGTGCCAGCGATTACGATCAGCAGGCAGTAGCTTAGAGTCCACGTAATATCGGGCCATTCTCCCTGCTGGTAATGGCCTGACGCCTGATAGTAGAGCGTGCCATTGAGAACAAAGGCATAGACAACGAGGAAGCCGCCCATGCGGAGGAAATAGCGTCTTTCGGTTCGATTCTCGCTGAGCAGTCCACGGGCGATGAAACTCACCGCGATCAAGCCGTAGAAAAAGATTCCGGCGTGCAGCGCGCGAACCTGCATGGCATGGCCGGCAGACTGCCAGCGAGAAGGAACGTAGATTTCCGATAACTCGACCGCCAGCACCAGGGTGCAGACCTGGGCAAAGTCCCAAAGGCGCAGCCATCCCTGTCCGCCTGGATCGCGAGAGCGGAGGAACAGCGTCATGACGATGGGAACTATCCAGAAGAAGACGAGCACGTCGCTGGGCCAGAGCGTGCCCAGAGGCGCGTGGAGATAATCGTAGTATTCGGTGTAGAGACCCTGGCCGATGGCGGCCAAGAGTGAGGAGAAGGCAACCAGCCGCCATACCCGCTTGCCAAAGGGACCGGCCTGGCGGGATGCCAGCCAGCAGATCACAATGGCGACAACCGGAGCTGCCGTATCGATCCAATCGCCCCAGAGCGAAGCTACCTGGCTGCCGTAACGAAACACCAAAATTCCCACGTGCAGGAGCACGAGGGCTGCCGCCGCCAACGCGGTGATGCGATATCTTGACATCTTTCGACACATCTCCAGCGCTTCGCCGACCCGCCGGCAAGGACGCTTTGGCCCGATATTAGCAACAGAGTATACACGCAGAGGTGCACAGCAGAATCAAGTACTTGGGCGGCTGCGCGGGATTT